>DASPOP010000178.1:0-7469 GCA_035625955.1 Steroidobacteraceae bacterium
CTACGCAGAGGCGGAGGACCAGTTTCGCCGTGCGGTCGGCATACGGCCGTCTTATCACGAGGCGCACTTCAACCTGGCGAACGTTCTGCTCGCGGTCGGTCGGTACAACGAGGCCGAGGACCCCCTGCGCCGCGCGCTGAAGCTGAAGCCCTCACACCTGGACGCGCGCATCAGCCTCGGCGTGGTGCTGGCGCTGCTGGGGCGCCTGCGCGATGCCAGGGACTGCTACGAGAAGGTGCTGCGCGCGGACCCTCACAACGCCAAGGCGCACGTCGGCGTCGGCCAGCTCGAATTGCTCGAGGGCCGCTTCGCGGAGGCCGAGGCGGCCTTCCGCCGCGCGCTGCAGAGCGCGCCCGACGCTTCCTATGCCCAGGCTTCTCTGGTGTGGCTGCGGAAGATGACGCCCGCCGACGCCGATTGGCTGGCGCGCTCCGAAGCGATCGTGGCGGCCAGGCTTTCGCCCACAGACGAGGCCACGCTGCGCTTCTCCATGGGCAAGTACTGCGACGACGTCGGGGATTATCCGCGGGCGTTCCGCAACTATCAGCGCGCCAACGAGCTGCAGAAGATGACCGCGGAGCCGTACGACCGCGCGCTGCGCGCGCGCTTCGTGGACGACCTGATTCGCGTCTACACGCCGGAAGCGCTGGCCGCCACGCGTGCCGGCGCCTCCGACTCCGCACGGCCGGTGTTCGTCGTCGGCATGCCGCGCTCCGGTACGTCGCTCGTCGAGCAGATCCTCGCCGCGCATCCCGCCGCCTGCGGCGCCGGCGAGCTGAATTTCTGGACCATCGCCATGCGCAAGCACGAGAGCACGGCCCGGCAGACGGTGCTGGCCGAGCCGGTCCGCGCGAAGCTGGCACAGGAATACCTGCGGGTGCTCGCCGGGCACTCGGCCGACGCGGCCCGGGTGATCGACAAGATGCCGGTCAACGCCGACTACCTCGGCGTCATTCACTCCGTGTTTCCGAACGCCCGGATCATCTACCTGCAGCGAGATCCAATCGACACCTGCCTGTCGTGCTACTTCCAGCAGTTCCAGGGCGCGTTGAACTTCACGATGGATCTCGCCGATCTTGCCGATTACTACCGCGAGCACCGGCGGCTGATGGCTCACTGGCGCCGGGTGTTACCGCCGGATACGTTGCTCGACGTTCCGTACGCGGAGCTGACCGCGGACCAGGAAAAGTGGACGCGCAGGATCCTCGAGTCCGTCGGCCTCACCTGGGACGCACGCTGCCTCGATTTCCACACGAGCGCCCGTGCCGTGAGGACGGCCAGCGTCTGGCAGGTGCGCCAGAAGATCTACCGCACCTCAATCGGCCGCTGGCACCACTATGAGAAATTCATCGGCCCGCTGAAGGCTCTCGCTGATCTTTCGGGCTGAGTCCCGCCCGCCTGCCGCCCGCACCGGCCGCCTGCGCCGCAGGGACGCAGCCGCCGGTGTTGCGCTATCCTCGCAGCCCCTTGAACGGACTGGGGTTTGGCCCCACAAACCGAGCACCCACCCCTCCTTAGGGCGAGATTCCCATGCGGATGGATAAGCTCACCAGCCGGTTTCAGCAGGCGCTGGCCGACGCGCAGTCGCTCGCGCTCGGCCGCGACCACCAGTTCATGGAGCCCGCCCACGTCATGCTGGCGCTGCTCGACAGCTCCGGCGGCGGGGTGCGCCCGCTCCTCATGAAGGCGGGCACCGACGTCAACAAGCTGCGCTCGGGGCTGCTCGCGCTCCTCGACGGGCTGCCCAGGGTCGAGGGGGCCCCGGGCGAGATCCACGTCTCCAACGACCTGAACCGCATCCTCAACGTCACCGACAAGCTCGCGCAGCAGCGCGGGGACCAGTTCATCGCGAGCGAGCTGTTCGTGCTCGCGGCCTTCGAGGACCGCGCGCTGGCACGCGTCTTCAAGGAAGCCGGCATGGTGCGCGGCGCCATCGAGAAGGCGATCGAGGATGTCCGCGGCGGCGAGAAGGTGGCCGATGCCAACGCCGAGGAGGGCCGTCAGGCGCTCGAGAAGTACACGATCGATCTCACCGCACGCGCCTCCTCGGGCAAGCTCGACCCGGTCATCGGCCGCGACGACGAGATCCGGCGCACCATCCAGGTACTGCAGCGCCGCACCAAGAACAATCCGGTGCTGATCGGCGAGCCGGGCGTGGGCAAGACCGCGATCGTCGAGGGGCTCGCGCAGCGCATCGTCAACGGCGAGGTGCCCGAGGGCCTGAAGTCGAAACGCATCCTGGCGCTCGACATGGGCGCGCTGATCGCCGGCGCCAAATTCCGCGGCGAGTTCGAGGAGCGCCTGAAGAGCGTGCTCAGCGACCTCGCCAAGCAGGAAGGACAGATCATCCTCTTCATCGACGAGCTGCACACCATGGTCGGCGCCGGCAAAGCCGAGGGCGCCATGGATGCCGGCAACATGCTCAAGCCCGCGCTCGCGCGCGGCGAGCTGCATTGCGTCGGGGCGACTACGCTCGACGAGTACCGCAAGTACCTCGAGAAGGACGCCGCGCTCGAGCGGCGCTTCCAGAAGGTGCTGGTGGACGAGCCCTCGGTCGAGGACACGATCGCGATCCTGCGGGGACTGCAGGAGCGCTACGAGGTGCACCACAAGGTCGAGATCACCGACCCGGCGATCGTCGCGGCGGCGACGCTCTCGCACCGCTACATCACCGACCGGCAGCTGCCCGACAAGGCGATCGACCTGATCGACGAGGCCGCGGCGCGCATCCGCATGGAGATCGACTCCAAGCCTGAGGCGCTCGACAAGCTCGAGCGGCGCATCATCCAGCTCAAGATCGAGCAGGAGGCGCTGAAGAAGGAGAAGGACGAGGCCTCGCGCAAGCGCCTGGCGGCTCTCGAAGAGAGCCTCGATACCCTCGGCAAGGAGTACGCCGACCTCGAGGAGGTGTGGAATTCGGAGAAGGCGGCGGTGCAGGGCACGGCCGAGATTCGCGCCGAGCTCGATCGCGTGCGCCTCGAGCTCGATGCCGCGCGCCGCGCCGGCAACCTCGAACGCATGGCACAGCTGCAGTACGGCAAGATTCCCGAGCTCGAAAAGCGCCTCGCCGCCGCCCAGGCCGCCGAGGACAAGGCGCCGACGCTGGTGCGCGACAAGGTCACGGAGGAGGAGATCGCGGAAGTGGTCTCCAAGTGGACCGGGATCCCGGTCTCCAAGATGCTGCAGGGGGAGAAGGAAAAACTTCTGCACATGGAGGAAGCGCTGGCGAAGCGCGTCGTCGGTCAGGACGAGGCGCTGCGCATCGTGTCGGACGCCATCCGCCGCTCGCGCGCCGGGCTCGCCGATCCGCGCCGGCCCAACGGCTCGTTCCTGTTCTTAGGTCCCACCGGCGTCGGCAAGACCGAGCTCTGCAAGGCGCTGGCCGAGTTCCTGTTCGACACCGAAGACGCGTTGATCCGCATCGACATGTCGGAGTTCATGGAGAAGCACTCGGTGGCACGGCTGATCGGCGCGCCTCCCGGCTACGTGGGCTACGAGGAAGGCGGCTACCTCACCGAGGCGGTGCGCCGCCGGCCCTACTCGGTGATCCTGCTCGATGAGGTCGAGAAGGCGCACCCCGACGTCTTCAACGTGCTGCTGCAGGTGCTCGACGACGGGCGTCTCACCGACGGCCAGGGGCGCACCGTCGACTTCCGCAACACGGTCATCATCATGACTTCGAACCTCGGGTCGCAGCAGATCCAGGAGTTCGCGGGCGAGAAGAACTACGCGAAGATGAAGAGCGCGGTGATGGAGGTCGTGCAGCAGAGCTTCCGGCCCGAGTTCATCAACCGCATCGACGACATCGTGGTGTTCCATCCGCTCGGCACCAGGCAGATCCGCGCGATCGTCGACATCCAGCTGCTGTATCTGCGCAAGCGGCTCGTCGAGCGCAACATGGATCTCACGCTCGATGACGCGGCGCGGGATCTGCTCGGCGAGGCGGGCTTCGACCCGGTATACGGCGCCCGGCCGCTGAAGCGCGCCATCCAGCAGCAGATCGAGAATCCGCTGGCGGAGCGCATCCTCAAGGGCGAGTTCCAGCCGGGGGACCGCATCCGCATCGGCACCCGCGAGGGGCAGCTGACCTTCGGGAAAGTCGAGGAGCGCAAGGCCGCGCGCGCCTGAAGGCGCGCGGTTCGCGGGCGGCCGCCGGACGCGCGCGCGCCTCCGTTATAATCAACTCACCCATGCCCTTCTACGAGTACGAATGCCAGGCCTGCAAGTTCTACACCGAGGTCATGCAGAAGATCAGCGATGCGCCGCTGACCAGGTGCCCCTCGTGCGGCAAGCGGCGCCTGAGGAAACTCGTGTCGGCCCCGGTATTTCGCCTGAAGGGCGGCGGCTGGTACGAGACCGACTTCAAGTCCGATAAGGAAGAAAAGCGCAACCTCTCGGGACCGGACAAAGAGGAGGCGAAGGCGGAGAGCAAGCCGGAGCCGAAGGAGGGCAAGCCCGAGGCGAAGGACGCCAAGGCGGCCGATGCCAAGGCGGCCCAACCCAAGCCCGCGGAGGCGAAGTCCACGGACACAGGGCGGCGTCCGGGCAAGAGCGCCCGCGGCAAGCGGACGCGGCGGCCGCGGCGTTAGGCGGCCGCACTAAGGAGGAACCGATGCCACCGACGGAAGGCGCGAAGAAGGCGGACGGTGCTCCCAGAAAAAGGGTGCTGCGGCGCTATCTGGTCGCAGGCGTTCTAGTGTGGCTGCCGATCCTCGCCACCATCTGGGTGGTGGACTTCATGCTGCACCTCATGGACCGGACGCTGCTGCTGCTGCCGCCGGCCTACCGGCCCGAGGCGCTGCTCGGGTTCTCGATCCCGGGTGCGGGGCTCGCGCTGGCGCTGGTGCTGCTGCTGCTCACCGGGCTGCTCGTGACCAACCTGATCGGCCACCGCCTGGTGGAGTGGGGCGAGGAGCTCCTCAACCGGATTCCGCTAGTCCGCACGGTGTACGGCGGGGTCAAGAGCTTCGCAGAGAGTGTCTTCTCGCAATCCAACTCCTTCCGCAAGGTGGTAATGGTCGAATACCCGCGCGAAGGCGTCTGGAGCATCGGCTTTCTCACCGCCGAGGACGTTCCGGAGATCAGTCAGAAGACCGGCGAGAATCACGTAGCCGTGTATCTCTCCTCGGCGCTCAACGCCACCGCCGGCTGGCTGATCGTCGTCCCGCGCCGCATGGTGCGCGAGCTCGACATGTCGGTGGACGCGGCGCTCAAGATGATCATCACGTGCGGCGTCGTGGTGCCGCCCCACCCGGCGGTCAAGCCGCAAGTGGCCAAGCCCGCGGCCTGAAGATCCGTGAAGGCGATGCGCCTCACTGCGCGCGGCGCGCCGCTCGCGCTCACCGAGCTCTCGCTGCCCCCACCCGGCGAGCACGAGATCCTCATCGCCGTCGAAGCCTGCGGCGTATGCCGCACGGACCTGCACGTGCTCGACGGCGAGCTGCCGGACATCCATACCCCGCTCACTCTGGGCCACGAGGTCGTCGGCCGGGTGCTCGCGGCCGGCACGGGAGTCGGGCGCTTTCGCCCTGGAGAACGGGTGGGCGTGCCGTGGCTCGCCCACACCTGCGGGGTCTGCCCCTATTGCCGTTGCGGGCGGGAGAACCTGTGCATCGACGCGCGCTTCACCGGATACACGCACGACGGCGGCTATGCCGAGCAGGCCCTCGCCGATGCGCGTTACTGCCTGCCGCTGCCGGACGGACCGGCCGCTGAGCTCGCCCCGCTCCTGTGCGCGGGGCTCATCGGCTATCGCGCCTACCGCGCCGCCGGGGATGCGGCCAATCTCGGGCTTTACGGCTTTGGCGCCGCGGCGCATCTCCTCGCTCAGGTAGCGCGCTTCGAAGGCCGGCGCGTGTTCGCCTTCACGCGCCCGGGTGACGATGAGGCCCAGCGCTTTGCGCTCGGGCTCGGCGCGGTGTGGGCCGGCGGATCGGATCAGCGGCCGCCGGAGCTGCTCGATGCCGCGATCCTGTTCGCGCCGGTCGGCGCGCTGGTTCCGGCGGCGCTCGCCGCCGTACGCCCGGCCGGCCGGGTGGTGTGCGCGGGAATCCACATGAGCGACGTGCCCGCCTTTCCTTACCGGCTCCTCTGGGGTGAGCGCCAGCTGTCATCGGTAGCCAATCTCACGCGGCGCGACGGCGAGGAGTTCATGGCGCTCACCCGGCGGCTGAAGCTGGAATCGCGGGTGGAGCGCTTTGCGCTCAGCGATGCCAATCAGGCGCTCGAGCGGCTGCGGAGCGGCGCGGTCACGGGGGCCGCCGTGCTGGAAATGCCCGCGCGAGCTACGTAACATCGCGCGCCTCATGCGCTCACATTACTGCGGACAGGTCAACGAGCAGCTCCTCGGCCGCGAGGTCACGGTCGCCGGCTGGGTGCACCGCCGCCGCGACCACGGTGGGGTCATTTTCGTCGACCTGCGCGACCGCGAGGGACTGCTGCAGATCGTCTTCAATCCGGACGCCGCGGAGGTGTTCGCGGAGGCCGAGCGGCTGCGCAACGAGTACGTGGTGAGCTGTACCGGCACGGTGCGCGAGCGGCCGGTGGGGACCGTCAACCCGAACCTCGCCTCCGGCAAGGTCGAGCTCATCGCACGCCGCCTGGAGCTCCTCAACCGCTCCGAGCCCCTGCCGTTTCAGCTCGATGAGCAGGTCGGCGAGGAAGTGCGCCTGCGCTACCGCTATCTCGATCTGCGCCGCGAGGTGATGAGCCAGCGGCTGCGGCTGCGCCATCGTCTGACGCGCTCGATGCGCGCCTACCTCGACGGCCACGGCTTCATCGATCTCGAGACGCCGATGCTCACTAAGGCGACTCCCGAGGGGGCGCGCGACTATCTGGTGCCGAGCCGCACGCACCCGGGCAAGTTCTTCGCGCTGCCGCAGTCGCCGCAGATCTTCAAGCAGCTGCTGATGATCGCCGGCTTCGACCGCTACTACCAGATCGTGCGGTGCTTCCGCGACGAGGACCTGCGCGCGGACCGGCAGCCCGAGTTCACCCAGCTCGACGTCGAGACCTCGTTCCTCCCGCAGGACGAGATCATGGCGATGATGGAGGGCCTGGTGCGGCACTTCTTCCGCGAGGTGCTGGATACCGCGCTCCCCGAGCCCTTTCCACGCATGAGCTATGCGGAGGCCATGCGCCGCTACGGCTCGGACAAGCCGGACCTGCGCATTCCGCTCGAGCTCACCGACGTCGCCGATCTCGTCAGGGATTGCGAGTTCAAGGTGTTTGCCGGCCCCGCCAAGGACAGCCAGGGCCGCGTGGCGGCGCTGCGCGTACCGGCGGGCGGCACGCTGCCGCGCTCGGCGATCGATGAGTGCACGGCGTTTGTCGCGCGCTACGGTGCGAAAGGCCTCGCCTACATCAAGGTGAACGAGCGTGCCCGCGGGCGCGAGGGACTGCAGTCGCCGATCATCAAGTTCCTGAGCGATGCGGCGCTCACCGGCATCCTCGAGCGCACCCGGGCGGCC
>DASPOP010000179.1:0-5910 GCA_035625955.1 Steroidobacteraceae bacterium
CGCCCGAAAGCTTCGACGGATCGACCTATGCAAGGGAGCCGAGGATCAGGATCGAGCCCACGTAAGGAAAGATCGTGGTGCCGACGGAGTTGAAGGCCTGCGCGAAAGTCAGGCGGCTGTGCGCGGTCTGGGGGCGGCCCAGCATCGAGATCAGGGGATTCGCGACCACCTGCACGATGGTAATGCCGGAGCCGAGCACGAAGATTGCACCGAGAAACCAGCCGAAGACACCGAACGACGAGGCCGGTATGAACAACAGACACCCGGCGGTCATGGTCATGAGGCCGAGCGCCGCGGTGCGCATGTAGCCGATGCGGGCCACGATCGCGGCACCGGGGATCGAGATGAGGAAGTAGGCGATGAAGAACGCAAATTGCACCAGCATCGCCTGGGCGTAATTGAGCGTGAACAGCGCCTTGAGCTTCGGAATGATCACGTCGTTGAGGCTGGTGATTCCGCCGAACATGAAAAACAGCGCGAACACGAAGAGCCGCAAGGTCTGTACCGCGGACTCGGGCGTATCCGCACCGGTACCGGTACCCGCGCTGTGCTGCATCACTGGATTTGCCACGTGCTCTCCTCAGTTCTTTCCACATTGTGCCGCGCGGGCCGCGGCGGGGAACAGCGTCATCAGCCGCCGCGTGACGCCGTTGGTCCAGCCGAAGCCGTCCTGCAGCGGGTATTCGCCGCCCCCGCCGCTGCGCTCGCTCACGACGTCGTACTTCTCCACCAGTTTATGGCCTTCGGCATAGACTCGCCGCACGTTATGCAGCCAGCGGCAGGCGATCGACCCGGCCAGGCGGCGCTCACCGTAGCGATTGAGGCCCGACACACCGATCCACTGCAGCGGCGCCCAGCCGTTGGGCGCGTCCCACTGCTCGCCGGTTGCGAGCGGGGTCGTGACGAGACCGCCGGACTTGAGCAGCGCACCCTCCACCGCCGCGCCCACGCCGGCCGCCTGGCGCCGCGAGGCACAACCGGCGAAGAGCGGATAGAGAGTTGCGGCCGAGAGCCGCATCAGGCTGGTGTGCTGCGTCCAGAGGTAATCGAAGTAGACGCCCGCGCCGGCGTTCCACAGATAGCGATCGATGGCCGCGCGCCGCTGCGCGGCGCGCTGGCGGAACTCGGCGGCGCAGGCGCGGTCGCCGCCGTGCCGGCAGCCCGCTGCGATCGCCTGCTCGAGCCCGTACAGCAGGCTGTTCAGATCGACCGGGACGATGTCCGTCGTATCGATGGTCCGCTTGGTGCGCGCGTCGGCGAACCAGCGTGAGCTGAAGTCCCAGCCGCTCTCGGCGGCGGCGCGGATGTCGCGAAACACCTCGGCCGGCGGGCGCCCGCTCGCGCGCGCCAGCTCGACGTCCTCGCGATAGGACTCATCGCGCGGCGTGTCGCGATCGTCCCAGTAGCGGTTGAGGATCGCCCCGTCGGGAAGCGCCACCACGCGCCGATGCGCCTCACCGGGCTTGAGTTGCGCTGCCCCCTCCATCCAGAACTGATACTCCCGCGTGAGCTGCGGCAGGTAGCGGGCGTACGCCGCGTCCGCCCCACCGGGAAGGAGTCCCACCATCGCGAAGAAGAACGGCGGCTGTGAGCGGCTGAGGTAATAGGTACGCGTCCCGTTCGGTATGTGCCCGTAGCTATCGATGAGGAACGCGAAGTCCTCCACCATGTCGGCGACCAGGTCGCCCCGCCCGCTGTCGACGAGTCCGAGCATGGTGAAGTACGAGTCCCAGTAATAGATCTCGCGAAAGCGCCCGCCCGGCACTACGTAGGACCTCGGCAACGGCAGGAGTGAGGACCACTGGGGCGCGGTCGTGGTCGTCCTGGTCAGCTGACTCCACAGACCATCGATATGCGCGATGAGGCTCGTCGGTGCGGATGCCGGAGCCGCCGAAGCGGGAACCGCGGGGAGAGTGAAGTGGGCATCCGCGAAGCGCCTGAGCGCCGCCGCAGAATCCGGATGTGCCGCATGGTACTCGCCGAGAATCAACTCGGGTGCGGCATCCGGCACCGCGTCGACGAAAGTCTTGCCGTCGGAGTAAATCGCCTCCGTCTGCACCGCAACGAACAGTTCTTTGAACAGCACCTGCGGTGGCTGCGGATAGTCGGCGGCGCGCGCGGCCGCCAGCGCGCCGAGCGCCGCCCCGGCCAGGGCGAGACGACCTAGGGCTGCTGCTCCCACGATTCGGTCGGCAGGTCGCTCGGCAGCGGCAGCGAGCGGATGTAGGTCACGAGAGTCCAGACGCCATCCGCCCCAAGGACACCGCCGAAGGCAGGCATTCCCTTCGGCCGGCCGTAGTAGATCGAAGAGAAGACCTCCGCATCGGCGCCACCGTAGCGCCAGCGCCCATCGGCAAGGTTCGGGCCTACCCAACCGCCGGCCCCGAGGTTGTGGCAGCCGTCGCAGTTCATCGCCGAAAAAAGCTGCTCACCGGCCTTGGCCACCGCGGCATCCCCGGCGTGAGGATTCGTGAGTACGCCCCCCGCGGGCGCGATGCCTCCGGCCGCGACGTGTGCCTCATAGGCGATCGCGGGCGGCAGCTGGCTCCCTCCCGGGGCCGGGGGCGGCCCGGAGCGGGCGCATGCGGCCAACGTCGTGTACGCCAGGACCGTGAGCACTTGCAGGCGTTTCATAGTCCGAAGATCCAGATGATGCCGCCCTGGCTCGTGTGGCGCGCGATGTCCTTCATGAACTCGGCGGGCTCGCGCACGTCCGTGGGATCGTCGGAGCGTGTATCTCCGGCGAGCAGCGCCCAATCCCCACCGATGCCGGCGTAGATGGCCACGTACTCCTTGCCGTCCGGGCCGCGGTAGGCGATAGGGTTGCCGACGACACCGGAGCCCACCTTGAATTTCGCGAGCACCTGCCCCGAGCGTGCATCGACCGCCTTGAACCACCCGTCGAGCGTTCCATAGAACACGACGTCGCCCGCGGTCGCCAGCGCGCCGCTCCAGCTCGGATAGGACTCCTTGTCCTCCCAGGCCTTCCGGCCGCTCGCGGCGTCCCAGGCGATGAAGGCACCGAGGTTGCCTCCGGGACCCGGATGGTAGGCGAAATCGACGCCGATATATGGGGTGGCCCGAAGATGCGAGGCATGCGCGGCCGCGTAGTCCATGCACAGGTTGTTCGTGGACGTATAGAAGAGATGGGTGCGCGGCGAATAGGCCGGAGGCGACGCCGGACTCACCGCGCCCTCGAGACTCGGGCACACGCCCGTGACCTTGCCCCTGGAGACGCCGGTCTGCTTGGCGGGCTCGATCACCGGACGCGCGCTCGCGAGGTCGACGGACTTCGCCCACGTCACCGGCGCAAACGGCGCCGCTACCAGGAGCTTGCCGCTGGCACGATCCAGCGTGTAAGCGAAACCGTTCTTGTCGAAGTGCACCAGTGCCTTGACCGGCCTGCCGGCAATCGTGAGGTCGACCAGCACCATCGCGCCGGTGGCGTCATAGTCCCAGTTGTCGTGCGGCGTGAACTGATACGCCCACACCAGCTCTCCGGTACCGGGCCGGCGCGCCAGCACGCTCGCGCTCCACTTGTTGTCGCCGGCGCGCGCCTCCGGGTCGTAGGGCGCGGCGTTTCCGGTTCCGTAGTAGACGAGATCGAGCTCCGGGTCGTAGGAGATCCAGCCCCACACCGGAGCGCCGCCGGTCTTCCAGCTGTCGCCGGCCCAGCTCTTGGCGCCGACATCGACCCCGCCGTCGTACGGTGGTTTGAACGTCTCCGGCCGCGCGAGCATGTCCGCATCCGGACCCATGTTGTGGCCGGTCCACGCGATCTGTCCGGTCTTGAGGTCCAGACCCTTCAGCCATCCATAGATGCCGAACTCGCCGCCGGATGCGCCGACGATCACGCGGTCGCGGACCACCATCGGCGCCATGGTGACGGTCTCGCCGTTGCCCATGTCGGCGATCGCGGTCTTCCACAGCTCCCGGCCCGAGCGCGCATCGACCGCCACGGTGTGGCCGTCGAGGAGGTTGTAGACGATGCGTCCATCGACGTAGAAGGCGCCGCGGTTGACGGCATCGCAACAGGCCACCCCGAGCGCGTTCGAGCTGACATCCGGCCGGTACTTCCAGCGCAGCGGATGCCCTTCCTTGCGCAGGTCGAAGGCGTAGAGCACGTTCGGCCAGGGGGTGACGACGTACATGGTCTCGCCCACCACCAGCGGCTGGCCCTCGTGCCCGGCGAGCACTCCCGTCGAGAAGGTCCACAGGGGATGAAGGGAACGCGCGTTCTGCGCGTTGATCTGGCTGAGGCCGCTGTAGCGCGTCGCCGAGTAGTTCTTCGCCGGCATGGTCCACTGGCCGTCCTCGGCCGGGCCTGCCGGAGCGCCGGCGGCGCATGCGATCCCCTGCGGGATGCAGGCCGCGGAGCAGGAGAGCAAGATGACGGTGATTGGCTGACGCAGCATGGCGGGGGATTATAAGTATGCGCACACGCATCATCCATGCGATCGCTGTAATGCTGCCGGGCGCCGTGGCGGCGCTCGCCGCGACGCCGTCGCAGAACGGGAGGGCACAGACCATGAGCCTGATTGACGCCGATCAGAAGCCCGCGGTCGAGAAGAGCCTGCGGGAACTCGAGGCCCTGAGCCCCGCACAGGCGGCGACCACCAACAAGGCAGTCGTCACCCTGGTCGCCAACCAGCACTCCATCGCCGTCACACGCGGCTTCAACGTCGTGCAGGACGAGCCGGCGAGCGTCGCGGGAGGCGCACGCGGGCCGACGCCGACCGACTATTTCATGGCTGCGCTCGGTACCTGCCAGAACGTCGTCTTCGTGCGCTTTGCAGCGCTCGAGCAGCTCGCGATCGAGGCGCTGGAGACGACCGTGACGGGCACCTGGGATCGGCGCGGGCTCTACGCGATCGGCGGGGTCGACCCCGGGTTTCAGGAGATCACGCTCGAGACCCGCGTGAGCACCAGCGCTCCGGGCGAGAAGGTCGCGGAAGTCGCGCGCCGCACGCGCCGCGGCTGCCCGATCTTTGCCACGCTGCGCAAGGAAACCGCGTTCACCGTGCGCCTGCTTGTCAACGGGCAGCCGGTGCCTCTTTGAACCCGGGACTCCAGAGTCTCGGCGCCGCGACGACGCGCGGATACAACTGTTTGAACGTTACGGTCATCAGCCGCGGGGCGCGATGCGCAGCCGCGTGAAAGGCGTTATCGTAGGCGCGGCGGTAAGGCGAAGCATTCAGACGCTCACTGCAGCCCGGCTGCGGAAGGGCGCGCAGTTTGCCGCCGGTTTCACCAACAAGACTAACTAACAGTGAGGGGATTCCAGCCGTGAACGTCTACAAGATCGTTGGATTGTTAGGTGTGCTTCTCGCCATCGTCGCC
Organism: Steroidobacteraceae bacterium; assembly: GCA_035625955.1. Taxonomy (GTDB): domain Bacteria; phylum Pseudomonadota; class Gammaproteobacteria; order Steroidobacterales; family Steroidobacteraceae; genus 13-2-20CM-66-19. The sequence goes on from DASPOP010000179.1 coordinate 5,341, forward strand.
GCCTTCGTGAACGTGCCCTACGCCGAGCCGATCATCGCAGTCGCCGGCCTGATCGTCGGCCTCAGCGTCGCGGGCGAGCATCACGTGCGCGTGATCGTCTCGGCCCTGGCGCTGCACACGGTCGCAAACGCCTTCAACGGCATACCCGGAGCCGGTCCCTCCATCACTGCGATTCTCGGTAACTTCGGCACTCTGGCGGCCGGCGCGGCGCTGTTGATCATCGTCCGCAACATGTACGAGCGGCTGAAGCCTTAAGACGCCGCGGAAGTTGCAGGAGGACCCGCGGCGGGTCCTCCTGCAGCGCCGCTACTGCGCCGCCGGCAGCTCGCGCAGGACCTCCTCCGGTATGTGGGCTCGCACGCTCGCGGGCGGCTCGCTGACGAGGTCCTTGTTCACTTCGGCCGCGACCTGCAGGCGCACCGCGTCCGGCAGCACCTTGCGGAGAACCCCGAGAAAGGTCGGCGCCGCCATCACGACGAGCCGATCGAACTCGGCACCGCGCCGCGCCTGCTCGAGCTGCTCGGCAACCTGACGCGCGAATACCTCCGTCTCGTGCTTGCGCGGTGTTCG
>DASPOP010000180.1:0-13763 GCA_035625955.1 Steroidobacteraceae bacterium
CGACGACCCGCTGCTCGAGCGCTGAAAGTGCGCGCCGTGTTCCGGGTGGTCATTCCCGCGCGCTATGACTCGGTGAGACTCCCCGGCAAGGCGCTGCGCGAGATCGCCGGCAAGCCGATGCTGCAGTGGGTGTACGAGCGGGCCCGCGCCGCGGGCGCGGCCGAGGCGCTGATCGCGACCGACGATGCGCGCATTCTCGATGCCGCGCGCCGCTTCGGCGCGGAGGCGGTGATGACGGCCGCGACCCACGCCTCGGGCACCGACCGCATCGCGGAAGTAGCCCGCGCGCGCCGCTGGCCCGCGGGCGACATCGTGGTGAACCTGCAGGGTGATGAGCCCCTCATGCCTCCCGCGCTCATCGCCCAGGTGGCGCAGCTGTTGGATTCGGCGCCGGCGGCGGACATCGCCACGCTCGCGACCCCGATCGGCTCGGTCGAGGAGCTGCTCGACACCAACACGGTCAAAGTGGTGACTGCGGCGAACGGGCGGGCGCTGTACTTCAGCCGCGCACCGATTCCGTGGAATCGCGCCGGCGCGGGCGCGGGCCTTGCGAGCCAGACCGATCCGGGCGGGGCGCGGCGGCACGTCGGGATCTACGCCTACCGGGTCGCGGCATTGCAGCGGCTCGCGGCGCTCGCGCCCGGCGCGCTCGAGCAGCGCGAGAAGCTCGAGCAGCTGCGCGCACTCGAGCACGGCCTGCACATTCAGGTCGCCGACGCGCGCGAGCTGCCCGGGCCCGACGTCAACACGCCCGCCGATCTCGAGCGCGTCGTGGCGCTGCTCGGAGAGAAGAGACCGCAGAGGTAAGATCCGTACAGTTGCCTATTGAAGGCAGGTGCCACAGTTAACAATTATTCACACTCGTCGGAACTTAAGTCGCGGGCGCGCCGTCCAAATTCATGCCGGGGCAGGGGGTCTTGAGTGTCAACCCTGGGCCCATACTTAACGTTTCTGTAAAGGGCGATTTTCTTCTCGGACATGGAAACACCTCCCATGATGAACCCTACCCGTAAGTACCGCCGCGCAGGATGCGCCGCGCTCGCCGTGGCTGCCGCGACGGTCGTTCTCACCGGCTGCGTAACCGAGCCGGCGCCGCGTCCCGTCTATGACGCTCCGCCGCCGCCGCCGCCGCCGCCGATCAGTCAGGTATACGCATATCCGTTACACGGCCAGCCGCCGGAGCAGCAGGACCGCGATCGCTACGAGTGCAGCACCTGGGCGACACAGCAGACCGGTTTCGATCCGAGCGCGCCCGGCGTTCCGCCGCACGATCGCGTGCAGGTCGTGTCCGCGGCACCGCCCCCCGGAACGAATACCGCCATCGGCGCGGTCGCCGGCGCGATCATCGGCGCTGCGATTGCACCGCGCTGGCAGCAGGCGCCCGCGGCCCTCGCAGGCGCGGTGGTGGGCAGCGCGATCGGTAGCTCGGCCGATGCCGCCAACGCGCAGGCGACGCGCACCGTAGTCGTCCAGGATCGGCGCGCCGCCGCTGCCGAGGAACAGAAAGCCTACAGCTATCGGCGCGCGATCTCCGCGTGCCTCGACGCACGCGGCTACAGCGTCAAGTAACCGAAAGAACGATCATGAAGAGCACAGCGGTGTGGGTGCGGGTGTGTCGGGCAGTGATCGTGACGCTGGCGCTTGCCATGACGAGCGCGCAGGCGCAGGACCGTGGCCATGGCGATCGCGGCGACCGCGGTGATCGCGGCGGCTATCGGTTCGGCGGACGTGCTCCCGAGCACATGGATGGGCGTTACGCCCACAATCGCTCCTACCCGGACCGCGGCAGCTATGTCCGGGCACTGCCGGGCCGGCCGTACGTATTCGATCGGCCGGGTGGGCGCTACTACTATTCGGGCGGCGTATGGTACCGGCCGTACGGGCCGAGCTTCGTCGTGGTCGGCCCGCCGATCGGGCTGTTCGTCCCGGTGCTGCCGCCCTTCTATACGATGATGTGGATCGGCGGCGTTCCCTACTACTACGCGAACGACACCTACTACGTATGGAGCCAGGCGCAGAACGGCTACGAGGTCGTCGATCCGCCCGAGGACCAGGGCGCATCGCCCTATGCTCCGCAGCCGCCGCCTCCGCAGGGCGACAATCTCTTCATCTATCCGCAGCAGGGACAGAGCGCCCAGCAGCAGGCGACCGACCAATACGAGTGCCACAAGTGGTCGTCGTCGCAGACCGGCTTCGATCCGACTCAGACCGGCGGCGGCGTGCCTCCCGACCAGCTCGGGGCCCGGCGCGCCGACTACCAGCGCGCCATGATTGCCTGCCTGCAGGGGCGCGGCTACAGCGCGCGCTAGGCCCCTGTTAGCGCGGCATTAAGAAATGGAGATCTGAGCGTTCTTCTAACACTCCCGCGTTGACGTGAGCGCTAGGATGCGCACCCCACTGAAATGCGGAGATATGCGGTGACGGGCCAAAGTGGAATTCGTGCAGTCAGCGCAGGTTTGGTCCTCGCTCTGTGCTCTCTGGCGTCGCAAGCCGCGCGGGCAGGCGGCAGTTGCGATGTCAGCACCATCACGCGGCTGACGGCACTCCAGCATTTCGCCGATTCGGTGCGAGTGGATAAGCCGGGGTTAGCGCGCGTCTACGCGCAGGACGGCACCGAGGTTACTGCGGGCCAGGCCTCGTGGCTCAAGGGACAGCTGCGGGAAACCGCAGCCGCGTGCGCCCGCGGTGATTCCGCGGATGCCGCGCAGCGCCTGGACGCCGTCAGGCAGTTCGTGCACGCCCGGAGTCATCAGAATTTGTAGACTCCTTGCAGCGCAAGCTCGGTCTGATTGTCGGCCAGAGCCGCGGGCGACGCCTCTGTTGCGGGGGTCTTGACGAACGTCTGCTTGTCCGACCAGTCATAGCGGGCCTCGAGCCGCAGCTCGAAGCTCTTAGCCGGCGCAAAGCCGATTGTCACGGTGCCTTCCTTCAGCTTCTGCGGTGTTCCGCTATTGAATCCGTCCTGGTCGTCGAGGTATTCGCCCCGCGCTGACACGCGCCATTGTGCGTTAAGAGCGTAGTTCACATAGGCAGCAAGCCCATTCCACCTGAGATCGGGGCCGGTGTTCTGCTGTTGCACACCCCAGTCATAGTTCAACGCGAAAGAGAGCGCGTCGGTCAGGCTGTAGCTGGCGACGAAATCGACGAACGACCGCTCGGCATCGTAGCCGGGGACCTTGCCGAAATAACCCTGCAGGTTCAGCGCCAGCTCCTTGGTCGGAGTGAAGGCCGCTCCCAGCTCGGCGGTCTTGGAGCCATACGAGGTTGAGGTCGTATTCCAGCCGTTGTTGATCCCGGCTACCAGGCTCAGAGTGCCGCTCGCTGCCCAGGTGGCGCGCACGCCGGTATGCGTCAGCGGCTGCGCGAAGAACAACAAAGAACGGGAGAAGTTCGTGTCGGACGTCGGATTGCTGTACTCCTCGCCGGCCAGGGTGGTGAATTTGCCTCCGATCAACGTCCATGCACCGGTCGCGTATTGCAGGTAGGCCTGGCGTGCGTTGAATGTGCTGTTAGTCTGATTCTCCGCGGCGTTGAGAATGCGGGCGTCCTCGCCCACCAACAGGTCGGCGAACGCTCCGAACCCTTCCTTCGGCTGATAACCCACCTGCACCCCGGCCTGATCGAGCTGGAACGTGTCATGGTTGACATCGAACTCGTGGAACGTGCTCTCACCCGACGAGTGATAGTAGGAGGCAGCCAGGTAGCCGGTGATCGCGATACCTGAGGACGAGAGCACACCGGCCACTGATGGGGCGGTCTGCGCCGGCGGCGCTGCCGTCGGGTCCGCGTCGGCTGCCAGCAATGAGTCCGGGACCCACACCGTAACCCACAGTGAGGCGGCCATCGCTGCGTTGATCCTGTCTCGGCGCTTCATTCCATACCCTCCGTTCTGATCGCTGTTCGACCGATTGCGGGCAAGGCCTGGCCGACCCGACGCTTCGAGGCCGGGGCGTTGCGAATCGGCTGATGACCGGGAAAAGACGCCCGGCGACCTGCTCGCCGGGCGTATCTCAACTATTCGACATGCTCACCATGCTGCGACACGTCCAGACCCTCGCGCTCCTCTTCCTCGCTGACGCGCAGACCAATCGTCATGTCGATCAGTTTGAGGATGACGTAACTCACGACAAACCCGTAAACCAGGGTAGCGACGATCCCCTTCAGCTGGGTGATCACACTGCCTGCCTGGCCCCCATCGAGCGCGGTGCTCGCAAACACGCCGGTCAGCAGCGCCCCGACGATGCCGCCGATACAGTGCACGCCGAAGGCATCGAGCGTGTCGTCGTAACCCAGGGCCTTCTTCAGCGACGTGGCGGCGAAGAAGCAGATCACTCCGGCCGCGACGCCGATGATCACGGCGGGGGTAGGCATGACGAAGCCTGAGGCGGGCGTAATCGCCACCAGGCCGGCCACGGCGCCGGAAGCAATGCCCAATACGCTGGGCTTCTTCTTGATCACCCACTCCATGAACATCCACGCGAGTGCGGCCGCGGCCGTGGCAATCTGCGTGACGGCCATGGCCATTCCGGCCCGGCCATCGGCGGCTACGGCAGAGCCGGCGTTGAAACCGAACCAGCCGACCCACAGGAGCGAGGCGCCAATCACCGTCAGCACCAGGTTGTGCGGCGCCATCGGCTCTCGCGGATAGCCCACGCGCTTACCGAGGACGAGCGCACAGGCGAGCGCCGCGATGCCGGCGTTGATGTGCACGACCGTCCCGCCCGCAAAATCCAGCACACCTGCGCTGGCACCCCAGCCGCCCGGTTCCCACATCCAGTGCGCGATCGGCGCATAGACGACCACCGACCAGATGCCCATGAACCAGAGCATGGCGGAGAACTTCATGCGCTCTGCGAATGCACCGCAGATCAGAGCGGGAGTGATGATTGCGAATGTCAGCTGGAACATCGCGTAGACCGTCTCGGGGATGGTCACGCCGAGGTGGCTCACCGACACCTTGCCGACTACCGCCTCGACCGCCGGTGCGTCCTTGGTGGCCGCTGCCGCCGCGATGTCCTTGATGTAAATCACCCCATTCATGAAGAGCCGGCTCAAGCCGCCGATGTAAGGGTTCCCGGGCGTGAAGGCGAGGCTGTAGCCGATGACGTACCACAGCAACGTCACCAGACAGGTGATGGCGAAACTCTGCATCAGCGTGGCGAGCACGTTCTTCTTGCGCACCATGCCGCCGTAGAAAAGCGCGAGGCCCGGAACCGTCATCATCAACACCAGCGCCATGGATGCGAGCATCCACGCTGTGTCCCCCGAGTTGATCTGGGAGTTGAGGATCACGGATGGCTCGGATGTGGAGGCTGGAGGCGGCGTAGCCTGGGCCGCCCCAGAGGCTGTTGCCGCAGTCCCGGCGGCCGCGGCTGCGCTCTCCGGGGAGGAGGGCGGTGCCGCCGCGGCCGACTGCGCCGCGCCCGGCGCAGCGGCAGTCTGCGCGCAAACGGCTTCTGAACCCAACAGACTCAATCCCATCATGATCCAAAGTGTTAGTGTTCTCACCAGCAGACTTCCCCTTGTTGGCCCGGACGCTGCATTTGCGCTGCCACGGCCCTGGCGGCTAAAGCGCACTTTCATTGCCCTCACCGGTGCGTATGCGCATGACTTGCACCAGCTCGGTCACGAAGACCTTGCCGTCCCCGACCTTGCCGGTGTGCGCCGCCTTCATCAGCGCTTCCATGACGCGGTCGACGGCGCTGTCGACGACCGCGACATCGATGCGGGTCTTCGGCACGAACTCCACCGCGTACTCAGCTCCGCGATAGATCTCCGTGTGGCCATGCTGCCGGCCGAAGCCGCGCACCTCGCTCACCGTGATCCCTGAAACGCCCGCCTCACCGATCGCAGCGCGGACGTCGTCCAGCTTGTGAGGCCTGATGATTGCCGTGATCAACTTCATTGCGCCCCCCGATGCGGCACTTGTTCAGTGTCTGCTACGACCCAAAGCAAGCGCCGTGCCAGACGTGTTGTGGCGCAGTCCGGGGCCCCAAGGGCTGAACGGGGAGCGGATTTCGGCGGCGAGGGCACTCTTAGAGTGCGGCCCGGTAAGCGTTTGCACTGATTCGAGGCGCGGGACGGGACCGAATCACGAAACGCCTATAAAATAGGCTCGTGCGCATACTCTTCGTCTGTCTCGGCAACATCTGCCGCTCGCCGACCGCGGAGGCGGTCCTGCGCGCGCTCGCCGCGCGTGAGGCGCCGGAGCTGCCGCTGGAGGTGGACTCGGCCGGCACCGCCGACTATCACGTAGGCCAGCCGCCGGACCCGCGCACACGCGCGGCGGCGGCGCGGCGCGGCTATGACCTGAGCGCGCTGCGGGCACGCACGGTCGAGCCCGCCGATTTCGAGCGCTTCGATCTCATCCTGGCGATGGACCGCGAGAACCTGACGGTGCTACGGCGCCGTGCGCCGACTCACACGTACGAGCGGCTGCGGCTGTTCCTGGAATTCGCGCCCGATGCGGCGCCCGAGGACGTGCCGGACCCGTACTACGGCGGGCCCAACGGCTTCGAGGAAGTGCTGGATCTGGTGGAAGCCGCCACGCGCGGACTGCTCGCGCATCTGCGCCAGCGTCCGCGCGCGGCCTGACCTTAAGCCGCGGCGTTTATTCCTCGGAGCCCCGGCTGCTGACGTCGTTCGACGGAGCAGACGACCACACCACGTAGGGCTTCCCGGCAGCGGCCGCCGTGTCCGGCTTCGGCGCCGGCTCGAAATGCGCGATCGGTGCGGGCTCGTGCGTGGCGGCCGGCTCACGCGGCTCGGAATGGAATTCACGCGGCGGCGGCTGATCCACCGGCTCACGCGGGCGATCGACGGGAGGTGATGCGGAGACCGGTGAGGCCGGCGCATCGTGCGAGCCGTTGGTGGGAGCTGCGGCCTCGGCACCGGAGGCCGACGTGCCCGCTGCCGGGCCGGTTCCCTCGCGTGCGCCGCCACCACCACGCCGTCCGCGGCGACGGCCGCGGCGGCCGCGGCGCTCGCCCCGCTCGCCGCGCTCGGCCCGGACGTCGCCGGCCGTCGCTGGCGCATCCGCGGGTGCGCGCTCCGCGCTTGCGCGGTTGTCATCGGGCGCGCCGCCGCCCGGGCTCGCGGCCCGTTCACCGCCGCTGCGCTCTGCAAGACGATCCCTGCCGCCGCGACCCTGGCTGTCGCGGTTGCGATCGCGGTCGCGGTCGCGCATGTCGCGGCCATCGCGGCTGCGACCGCGATCCCGGTCACGCTCGCGTCCCTCGCCGCGTCCCTCGCCGCGGCGCTCGCCACGATCACGGCGCCCGCCCTCGGCATAGCGCCCGCGGGCGTGCTCGCGGCGGCCGTCGCGGCGGTGCTCGTCACCGCGGCGCGCACTCCCGGAGGAGGCGGCAGCCGCGGGCGGCTGCAGTCCGGCCGCCGTGGGCGCCTCGCCGGTGAGGATGCGCTTGACGCGCGACCAGAAGCCCGCATGCGCTGCGTGCTCGCCGTCGCCCGAGGCCGGACGCTCGCGGGCGGCCACCGGTGCCGGGGCTGCGATGGGGGCCGGTGTCGTGGGCAGAAGCGCCACCACTGCGGGCGCCTCCGGCTGCGGCTTCTTGTCCTGGGCGCTGCCGGGCTCGGCGACCTCGGGCGCGGTCGGCATGAGATAGGTCGCCTGCTTGTTCTCCGGCAGCTCGATCTCATCGTCGCGCACACGCCTGATCGAATACTCGGGTGTCTGGATGTTCTCGTTCGGCACGATGATGAGCTCGGCGCTGCTCTTATCCTCGAGCGTGCGCAGCCATTCGCGCTTCTCATTGATGAGATAGGTCGCCACCGCCACCGGCACCTGCGCGATCACGCGCGCGGTCCGGTCCTTGCGCAGCTCCTCGCCGATCAGGCGCAGCACCGCCAGCGTCATGGACTCGACGCTGCGGATGCTGCCGATGCCGACGCAGCGCGGGCAGACGATGTGGCTCGACTCGCCGAGCGAGGGGCGCAGGCGCTGCCGCGACATCTCCAGCAGCCCGAAGCGCGACAGGCGCCCGATCTGGATGCGGGCGCGGTCCATCTTCATGGCATCGCGCAGCCGGTCCTCGACGTCGCGCTGGTTCTTGCTCGACTCCATGTCGATGAAGTCGATGACGATCAGCCCGCCGATGTCACGGATACGCAGCTGCCGGGCGATCTCGTCGGCGGCCTCCAGGTTGGTGTTGGTCGCCGTGGTCTCGATGTCGCTGCCGCGTGTCGCGCGCGCCGAGTTGATGTCGATCGACACCAGCGCCTCGGTGTAGTCGATGACGATGCTGCCGCCGGAGGGCAGCTGCACCTTGTGGGCGTAGGCCGACTCGATCTGGCTCTCGATCTGGAAACGCGTGAACAGCGGGATATCGTCGGTGTAGAGCTTCAGCCGCCGCTGGGCCTCCGCAGGCATGAAGCGCTGCATGTACTCCTGCGCTTTCTCGAAAGCCGCCTGGCTGTCGACCAGCACCTCGCCGACGTCGTCGGAGAGATAATCGCGCATGGCGCGGGTGACCGCATCGCTCTCGCGGAACACCAGGAACGGCGCCGTGCGGTCCTTGGCCGCGGCGGCGATCTGCTCCCACTGCACCTTGAGGTTATCGAGATCCCACTGCAGCTCCGGGGCGGAGCGGCCGACGCCGGCGGTGCGCACGATCGCGCCCATGCCGTCCGGGATCTGCAGCTGGTTCATGACCTCGCGCATCTGGTCGCGGTCCTCGCCCTCGATGCGGCGCGAGACGCCGCCGGCGCGCGGGTTGTTCGGCATCAGCACCAGGAAGCGCCCGGCGAGGCTGATGAAGGTGGTAAGGGCCGCACCCTTGGTGCCGCGCTCCTCCTTCTCGACCTGCACCGTGACTTCCTGCCCCTCGGAGAGCAGCTCGCGGATGTTCATCCGGCCGCCCTGCGGCTGCTGGCGGAAGTAATCCCTGGAGACTTCCTTCAGCGGGAGGAAGCCGTGGCGCTGGGCGCCGTAATCGACGAAGCAGGCCTCGAGCGAGGGCTCGATGCGGGAGATCCGGGCCTTGTAGATGTTGGCTTTTTTCTGCTCGCGGGAAGGTAACTCGATACTCAGGTCAAACAGCTTCTGTCCATCAACCAGAGCGACGCGCAACTCCTCTTCCTGAGTTGCATTCACTAGCATTCTCTTCATGTGCCCTACTTGTACGTTGAAGGGCCGGCAAGCACGCGACGGGAGGCCGCGGGCCCTCAGGTCCGCGGCAGCGAAGTTTTCCAGCAACTGACAAGGGAGTGCGACTCTCGTTGTTCACGTTCTTGCCCGCCTCAACAGGTGAGGCGGGGTGGAGGAAACCTTCGGTGAACTCAACCGACGGCCCCATCTGCGGAAGTTCTCGACTCGAGAGTTTCGACGCAGGTGGCGCGATCTTGTCGGCCCAATGCGATGGCCTCGATTTAAGGAGGTCCAACTAAAAGGGCTCGGCGGCTTTGGGAGCCAGCCAAGCCATTGGCGCGTCCGCATCGCGGACGACGGTCGAGAGTATACTCGACAGACCGTTGTAGAAACAATGCCTTACGTTGAGGAACCCTTGCCGGAGCACGACAGCCAGGAAATCCGCACCCAGGTACAGCACCTGGAAGTGACCGCGGAGGAGGCAGGCCAACGGCTCGATAATTTCGTCCGCAAGCGCCTCGGGGACGTGCCCCGCAGCCGCGTCTACCGCGTGATCCGCAAGGGCGAGGTGCGAGTCAACGGCCGACGCGCGGGCCCCGAGACGCGCCTCAAGGCGCAGGACCGGATCCGCCTCCCGCCGGTGCGGGTGCTGCCCGCTCCCGAGCCCGGGAGGCCGGGGCCGGACCTGCTCGCGCGCATCCGCGGCGCCGTGATCCACGAGGACGCGCGGCTCCTGGTGCTCGACAAGCCAGCCGGAGTCGCCGTGCATGGAGGGAGCGGGGTGAGCTCCGGGGTCATCGAGGCGCTGCGGTTGCTGCGGCCGGAGGAATCCCTCGAGCTCGTACACCGGCTCGACCGGGATACGAGCGGGTGCTTGCTGGTGGCGCGCGACACCGCCACTCTGCGTGTTCTGCACGGGCTCTTGCGCACGGAGGGCTTCGAGAAGCGGTACCTGGCGCTCCTCAAGGGCAAGTGGAACCTCGGCGAGAAGCGCATCGACGTGCCGCTGCGCACGGACACCCGGGTCGGCGGCGAGCGCACCGTGCGCGCCGCGCCTGAAGGCAAGCCCTCGACGAGCCGCTTCCGGCCGGTGCAGTTCTTCGGGCGCGTGGCGACGCTGGTCGAGGTCACCCTCGAGACCGGGCGCACCCACCAGATCCGCGTGCACGCCGCGCACGCCGGCCACCCGGTGGCGGGCGACGCCAAGTACGGTGACGAGAGCTTCAACCGCGAGCTGCGCACGCTCGGACTCACGCGCATGTTCCTGCACGCCTCGAGCGTGAGTTTCAGCTGGCCGCAGGGAGGTGAGTTCAGCGTCAACACGCCGCTGCCGGCTGAGCTGACCGCAGTGCTCGAGAAGCTCGCCGCCGCCCCGCGGCTCAAAGCTACGGCAATTGAAACCCCGCGGCGCGCAGCGCGCCCGCGAGCCAGATGAGCGGCAGGCCGATGAGGGCCGTCGGATCCTGGCTCTCGATGCAATCGAACAGGGTGATACCCAATGCCTCGGCCCGAAAGCCGCCGGCACAATCGAACGGCTGCTCACGCGCGATATAGCGATCGACCTCGCCGGGGGACAGTCCGCGGAATACCACCGTGGTCGTGTCGACGTGCGCCAGGTGCAGTCCGGCGCGCGCGCCGAGCAACACGCAGGCGGTGTAGAAATGGGCGCTGCGGCCCGAGAGGCGCAGGAGCTGCTCGCGGCAGCGCCGGGCATCGCCCGGCTTGTCGAGGACTTCATTGCCGCAGGCGGCCACCTGGTCGCTGCCGAGAACCACCGCTTGCGGATGGCGCGCGCTGACCGCCTGTGCTTTGGCAGCAGCGAGCCGCAGTGCCCGGTCCGCCGGGGATTCCCCGCGCAGGTGCTCCTCGGGGACTTCCGGCGCTACCACCTCGAAGTCGAGCGCCAGGCGCGCGAGGAGCTCACGGCGCCAGGGGGAGGTCGAGGCCAGGATCAGTTGCGGCACGCGTCTGCTCGGGCGTGTGAATCGCCTTCGAGAAACAATGGCTTAGCCCCAAGTCCGGCTTTGACTTGGGAGGACTCGATACCTATTATACGCGCCCCATGTCGGAGCCCTGGTCGAGGCCCCTCGAAGTGGACCGGCTGGCTGACGGCGGAGCCGAGGTCGACTTTGCCGTCCCGCTTGCGGAGCTGCCCGGCTTTGCCACCGGGGTTGCAGGGAACGTCACGGGGCGTGCGCGCTTTGGCCGGACACAGGGGCTTCCCGTGGCGGAGCTCACGGTGCGCGGGGCGGCAACGCTCGAGTGCCAGCGATGCATGCAGCCGATGAGCGTACCCATCGATACGATCGTCAAGGTTGCGTTGATCGCATCCGAGGCCGACGGGGCGCGCGTTCCGGCGGAGCTCGAGCCGGTGCTGGCCCCCGGGGGACGAATCAGCATCGGCGGGCTCATCACGGAAGAGCTGCTGCTGACACTGCCCATCGTGGCCCTGCACCGTGAGGGCGAGCCGTGTGCCGCAATGCCGGAGGAGACCGCCACCGGGCGGCGGGGGCAAGATACGCACAAGCCGTTCGCGCGGCTTGCGGACCTGTTGAAACGTTAGAGCAATCGAATCAGGAGCTGACCCAATGGCTGTTCAAAAGAGCCGCAAGACACCCTCGGCGCGCGGCATGCACCGCTCGCACGATCGACTGGCGAAGCCGGCGCTGTCGACGGATCCGCAGTCGGGCGAGACCCATCTGCGGCACCGCATTACTCCCGATGGCTTCTATCGGGGCCGGCGCGTCATCGAGAAGCCGGCCGAGAGCGAAGAGAAGGAATAGTCCCCGTCGACGCGCCGTCTTCAGGGGCCCGCGTGCTGCCGATCGCGATCGACGTGATGAGCGGCGACCGTGAGCCGCGCGAGTACGTGTCGGGCGTACTGCATGCGCTCGCGGACGACGCGGAGCTGCGCGCCACGCTGGTCGGGGATCCGCAGCTGATCGCCGCGGCCCTCGGCTCCCAGCCGGACGCCATCCGCGCGCGCACCGCGGTGGCCGCCGCCTCGCAGGTGGTGACCATGGACGAGAAGCCGCGCGAGGCCATCCGCCACAAGAAGGACTCGTCGATGCGCGTCGCGGTCGACCTGGTGCACGCCGGAGCGGCCAGCGCCTGCGTGAGCGCGGGCAACACCGGCGCGCTGACCGCGATCGCGCACTTCGTGCTGAAGACGCTGCCGGGAGTCGAGCGCGCCGCGATCATCTCCGCGATTCCCGCTGCCCACGGTCACACCCGCATGCTCGATCTCGGCGCCAACACCAAGGCGACGCCGGAGCAACTGCGCCAGTTTGCGGCCATGGGCGCGATCATCGCCCGGGACGTGTACGGCGTGGCCAACCCGCGCATCGGCCTGCTCAACATCGGCGAGGAGGACATGAAGGGGCACGAGGTCGTGCAGGCGGCGCACGCGCTGCTCGGCGGCAGCGGCCTCAACTACGTCGGCTTCGTCGAGGGCGACGACATCTTCTCCGGCGACGTCGACGTCGTGGTCACCGACGGCTTCACCGGCAACGTGGCGCTCAAGACCATGGAAGGCGTCGCCGGCCTGATCGCCGATCGCATGCGCCAGGAATTCCAGGCCTCGTTCCTCGATCGCGTTGCCGGTGCGATCGCCCGTCCGGTGCTGCGCCGCGCGGCTGCCGGCCTCGATCCGCGGCGCTACAACGGCGCCTGCATGGTCGGTCTGACCGGGATCGTGGTAAAGAGCCACGGCAGCGCCGACGGCATCGCCTTCTCGCGCGCCATCGGCACGGCGGCGCTGGCGGCGCGCCGCGGGCTCACCGGACACATAGCGCAGGCGCTCAACGCGCAGGGGGCCGCGGCTTGATTCATTCGCGCATCGCCGGCACCGGCTCGCACCTGCCCGAGAAGGTGGTCACCAACTTCGACCTCGAGAAGATGGTCGACACCAGCGACGAGTGGATCCGCACCCGCACCGGTATCGAGCGGCGCCACATAGCGGCGGACGGCGAGACCACGGTCGACCTCGCCGAGTTCGCCGCACGGCGCGCCCTCGACGCTGCGGGCGTCGCGCCCGGCGACGTCGACTTCATCGCCTTCGGCACCACGACCCCCGACCTGGTATTCCCCAATTGCGGCGTGCTGCTGCAGGCGCGCCTCGGCTGCCGCAACGTACCGGCCTTCAGCGTCGAGACCGCGTGTGCAGGCTTTATGTATGCGCTCTCGATTGCCGACAAGTATGTGCGCTGCGGCGAGGCGAAGCGTGCGCTGGTCATCGGCGCCGAGACGCTCTCGCGCATCACGGACTGGAACGATCGCTCCACGGCGGTGCTGTTTGCGGACGGCGCCGGTGCGGTCGTGCTCGAGCCGGGGAGCGAGCCCGGAGTGCTGTCGACGCATCTGCATGCCGACGGCCAATACAAGGATCTTCTCTACTGCGGCGGCGGGGTGTCGAAGGGTTTCACCGACAAGCTCGCCATCACCATGGCGGGCAACGAGGTCTTCAAGGTCGCCGTGACCAAGCTCGGCCAGGCGGTCGATGAGACGCTGGCGGCAAACGGCCTAGACCGCAGTGCGCTCGACTGGCTGGTGCCGCATCAGGCCAACATACGCATCATCCAGGCGACCGCCCGCAAGCTCGACCTGCCCATGGAGCGGGTGATTGTCACGGTGCAGGAGCACGGCAACACCTCCGCCG
>DASPOP010000181.1:0-7081 GCA_035625955.1 Steroidobacteraceae bacterium
TCGAGCAGGGATTCGGCGACGCCCCGGAGGTGGTGGCCGAGACCATCCGCCTGGCGGCGGCCGCGGGGCTGGTGGGTGGGTCGATCGAGGACGCGAGCGGCAACGAGCGCGCGCCGATCTATGACTTCGAGCTCGCGGTCGAGCGCGTCACGGCCGCGGCCGAGGCGGCCCGCAAGCTCCCCCTGCCGTTTACGCTCACGGCGCGCAGCGAGAACTATCTGCACGGGCGTCCCGATCTCGACGATACGGTGCGGCGTCTCCAGGCTTTCGAGCGCGCCGGCGCGGACGTGCTGTTTGCCCCCGGATTACCGGACCTCGCTGCGGTACGCACGGTGTGCAGCGCCGTCGGGAAGCCCGTCAACTTCATGGTCGGGATCCGCGGCCGCTCCTTCAGCGTCGCGGAGCTCGCCGCCGCCGGAGTCAGGCGCATCAGCCTGTCGACCTCGCTCTATCGTGCCGCGATCACCGGGCTGTACGCCGCCGCGCGCGAAGTGAAGGATTCCGGGACCTTCGGCTACCTCGAGACGATCATGAGCGGTAAGGATCTGGCGGCGTTCCTGGTCTAGAGCTCGCATCGGACGTCCTGTCACGACGCTCGCCGCCTGCGGCGGCGAGCACATCCCTGTGCTTGAAGCGGCCCCGTGCGACGCACGCATCGCACTTCTGTGCTTACGGCGCTGGTGCGCTCTCGCCCGTCGCGGCGTGCCGTGCCCACTCGAGGAAGCGCGCGGCGGCGGGCTCGCCTTCTGCCGGCGCCCAGGAGGCGAACTCGGAGGCGGTCGCAGGATCGTAGGGCCCCTGCTTGACCTCGAGGAACGCGCTGGCGTCGGCGTTGACCACTACCGTGTGCCAGATTCCCGGACCATTCTCGTAGGCGATGTTGCCGGCACCCGCGCCGAAGGCGTAGCGGGCAGTGACCCGGCGCGCGTCGTCGAACACCAGCAGATCGAGCGCGCCGCGCACGATGAGTGCCAGCTCGGCCCGGGTCGTGTGGCGGTGGGGGCGGAAATAGGACCCGCGGTTCGCGACGACCAGGTAGCGCTGCACCACATCGGCCGCGGAGCCATGCAGGTTGTAGTGGGTGCGCCCGCGCGGGCTCGCCGCCGCGGCCGCCGCCAGCTGATCCAACAGGCTCGCAGAGATCAGCTTCATGCTCTCAGGGCGCGGCTTGTTCCGCGGCGGGCAGCCGGGCGGCCGGCGCGTGATGCTTGACCTCCGGCAGGAAGCCGGCGAGCAGCCCGATGAGCGGCAGGAACGCGCAGATCTGGTACACCGCATCGATGCCGAAGTGATCGGCGAGCTTGCCGAGCACCGCGGCGCCGACGCTGCCCATGCCGAACGCCAGCCCGAAGAACAGGCCCGCCACCGCCCCGGTGCGTCCCGGCAGCAGGTCCTGCGCGTAGACCACGATCGCCGGAAACGCCGAGGCGATGATGAGTCCGATCGGCACCGTGAGCACGCTGGTCCAGAAGAGATTGGCGTGCGGCAGGAGCAGCGTGAAGGGCAGGACGCCGAGGATCGACACCCAGATGATCTTCTTGCTGCCGATGCGGTCGCCGATCGGGCCGCCGAGGAAGCCGCCGATCGCGGCGGCGGCGAGGAACACGAACAGATGCAGCTGGGCGCTGCGCACCGACTGGTGGAAATGGCCGATGAGATAGAAGGTGTAATAGCTCGTGATGCTCGCGAGATAGAAGTACTTGGAGAAGATCAGCGCCAGCAGCACCGCGATGGCGCCCGCCACCCGGCGTGGCGAGGCCTCGATGGCGCGGGTGCGCGCCGCATGCTTGAGGCGGCTGATGCCGTGGGTCTTGTACCAATGCCCGACGTTGAACAGCACGAACATGCCGAGCAGCGCCACCAGCGAGAACCACGCGATGCTCGACTGGCCGTAGGGCAGCACGATGAAGGCCGCGAGCAGCGGCCCGCACGCGGAGCCGAGATTGCCGCCGACCTGAAACACCGATTGCGCGAGCCCGTGCTTGCCGCCCGAGGCCATGCGTGCCACGCGCGAGGACTCGGGATGAAACACCGACGAGCCGGTGCCGATGAGGGCGGCGGCGAGCAGCAGCAGCGCATAGTTACCCGCGTAGGCGAGCAGCAGCAGGCCCGCGAGCGAGAACGCCATGCCGGCAGCGAGCGAGTAGGGGCGCGGCGTGCGGTCGGCCATCGCGCCGACCATCGGCTGCAGCAGCGAGGCCGTGAACTGGAAGGTGAAGGTGAGCAGTCCGATCTGCCCGAAGCTCATGTGGTAGCTGCTCTTCAGCATCGGGTACAGCGCCGGCAGCAGCGACTGCATCATGTCGTTCAGCAGATGGCAGAAGCTGATCGCCGCGAGGATGGCGACGGCGGTGCGGCCCGCGGCGTGGACGCCGGAGAGGCGCAGGGCGGATTCGTTCATGCGGGCGCAATTGTCCACGGATAGCTGGTGGGGGCCAATCTCCCGGAATGGGCGGGCGGCGGCGAGCCGCCCGTGGCATGCGGCGGCGGCGGCGCAATCACGTGGCAAGCGCGCCCGGCCTCATCTAATGTGGCCTCCCTTGGCAGCGGGGAGCCGCATGAAAGACCTTACCCAGGGCCCGATCACCCGGCAGCTGATCGCGATGGCGGTGCCGATCGCCATCGGCATGCTGTTCCAGACGCTCTACCTGGTGGTCGACATGTACTTCGTGGCGCATCTCGGGGATGCGGCCATCGCCGGGGTCAGCACCGCCGGCACCGCCATGTTCGTCATCATGGCCCTGACGCAGATGCTGGGGGTGGGCACCGTCGCGCTGGTCTCGCATGCCGTCGGCCGCAAGGACCAGGCCGAGGCCAACCTCATCTTCAATCAGTCGGTGACGCTGTCGGCGATCTGCGGCGTGGCGACCCTCGCCGCCGGCTGGCTGCTCGGCGGCGTGTACGTGCGTGCGATGGCGGCGGATGCGGCGACCGCGGCCGCGGGCAGCGCGTTCCTCTACTACTACACCCCGGGCCTCGCGCTGCAGTTCGCGCTGGTCGCGCTCGGCTCGGCGCTGCGCGGCACCGGCATCGTGCAGCCGACCATGGTCGTGCAGGTGCTCACCGTGCTGCTCAACACCGTGCTGGCGCCGGTGCTGATCGCCGGCTGGGGCACTCACTACCCGCTCGGCGCGGCGGGAGCGGGACTTGCCAGCAGCATCTCCGTCGCCGCCGGCGTGGTGTTCCTGTGGATCTACTTCGCGCGGCTCGAGCACTATGTGAAGCTCGATTCCGCGTTGCTCGCGCCGCGCGCGCCGGTGGTGCGCCGCATCCTCAACGTCGGCCTGCCCGCCGGCGGCGAGTTCTTCATGCTGTTCGTGATCCTCGGCATCATCTACTGGGTCATCCGCGGCTTCGGCCCGGCGGCCCAGGCCGGCTTCGGTATCGGCGGGCGGGTGATGCAGGCCCTGTTCCTGCCGGTGATGGCGCTCGCCTTCGCGGCCCCGGCGGTGGCCGGACAGAATTTCGGTGCGCGCCAGTTCGGCCGGGTACGCGAGACCTTCCGCTCGACCGCGCTCTTGTCCGCGGCGATGATGCTGGTACTGACGCTCATCTGTCAGGTGCGGCCGCAGGTGTTCATCGAGTTCTTCAGCCGCCAGCCCGAGGTGGTCGAGGTCGGCGCGACCTACCTGCGCATCATCTCCTGGAATTTCGTCGCCACTGGCCTGGTCTTCACCTGCTCGGGGCTGTTTCAGGCGCTCGGCAACACCTGGCCGTCGCTCGCGAGCTCGGCGTTGCGGCTGCTGACCTTCGTGCTGCCGGCGGTGATCCTGTCCCGGCTGCCGCACTTCTCGCTGCTCGAGGTGTGGTACCTGTCGGTGGCGAGCGTGACCCTGCAGACGCTCACGAGTCTCGCGCTGCTGCAGCGCGAGTTCCGCAGGAAGCTCGGCGCGCCGGCGGCGGCCGCCGGCGCCCACGGACAGGAGGCGTAACTCAGTGCGCCGTTACTTCGGCTCGCTGCCCGGCTTCTGGTCCGCGAGCGGGAAGGACTGTGCGCCTGCCGGCGCCGCCGGTGCCGCCGGCCGCGGCGCGGGCGCGGCGGACGCCTGGCGCTGACTCTCGGTGCTGGTCGAGATCGCGCCGAGGAAACGCCGCGCCGACTCGTCGTCGCTGCGTACGCTCCCCGCGGTGATGTCGCCCGCCAGGATCCCGGGCTTGTGATAGAAGTCGGCGTCGGCGTCGTCGTCGATCGAGATGACCGTGCCATCGAGCGCAAGTCCCACGAAGGCGCCGCGGCTGCGCGAGTAGGAGTAGACCTCCGCCTTGAAGGTCGCGTCGGTGGCCGCGAAGGCATCGCGCCCGACCGGGCCGGCCGCGACCGACAGGTCGCCGCCGAGGGTGACCTTGCCGCCGTTGATTCCCTGGATGCCGCGCGGGGTGGTGAAAACCAGCACCACGTCGGTCGACTGCACGCCCCACTGGAAGCCGAAGCTGCCGCCGGTCATCGTGACGAAGACCGGGCTCGAGAAGCGCCCGTCCTTGTCGCGCACCACCATCGCGCCGTGTCCGCGGCGCCCGCCGAAGAACCACGCGATCTTGGTGGTGTCCGGAATCACGACGATGCCGTAGGCGCGTTCGAGCAGCCGGTCGGGTATGGCCTGGTCGCGCGAGCCGCGCATCTCCCCGAGAACCTGGCTCGCCACCAGCAGCCGCCCTTCCTCGCGCGCCTGGGCGTGGACCGACGCGGCGGCGCCGGCGAGCACCAGCCCGGCCAGCAGACTTAAGTAAGCAGTGCGTGTACGCATGATGTGACTTCCCTCCGTGGCACGCGGGGTAAGCGCTCGCTGACCGACGCGGTGCGACTGAAAGCTTTGAACGACCAGAGCGGAGCTTAACCCAGACGCGGACGCGCCGCGTAAGCGCGCTGCGGTTCAGCTGCGGTTCAGCTCAGTACCAGATAGACAGGAATGCTTCGAGGACGTTCGCGTCGAGCTTGTAGAGCGGCTCGCTGCCGGCGCCGTACTGCGCCGCGAGCAGCGCATCGCGGAAGTCCTTGTAGTCGATCATCATGCGGTCGTAGCGGATATTGGCGGTGCTCTTGTGGATCCAGGGCACGTGCGGGAACTGGAATTCGTACGAGGCGCCGAGACCGACCGTCCAGCTGTGGAACGCGGCGAGCTCGCGGTCGCGCGCCTCGAAGTTCGAGTAGTTGGCGTACGGGAACAGGTCGCTGTAGAAGCTGGCGTGCGTCTGCGTGTAGTAGCGCAGAGTCCCGTCGAAGATCCAGCCCTTCCACACCGGCATGGTGTAGTCGGCCTCGACCGTGCTGCCGGTGACGCCGAAGGTGTCGTGATAGAAGCGGTACGAACCGGTGAGGGCCGCGCGCCACGGCAGGTAGTACTTCAGCAGCACCGAGGCGGCATTGCTGGTGCGCGTCCCCGGGTAGATCTGCGGCGCGAGCGTGAAGCCGAGGCCGCCGGGTGAGGCGTAACGGATTTCGCGATAGGGGTTGGCGAGATAGCCCTGGTCGGTGTCGATCTCGTAGTTGAAGTTGGCCATCAGGTTGCGCGTCAGGATCTGCGTCAGCCCGAAGGTGTAGCCCCAGTGATCGGCGCGCTGGTGGAAGGTCGGGTCGTTGATGATGTCGGGGCATTCCGTGTTGGCGGGGTGCGGTACGGCGCACAGGTCGCGGTAGACGTTGTCCCAGGCGCGGCGGTAGCCGAGCGTGATGGTGGTGAGGTCGCCGAACATGTCCTGGCTCACCGAGTAGTAGGTCGTGTCGGCCTTGTAGTCCGGCTCGCGGCTGTGGATGTAGCCGGCGCTGTAGGTGGTCTTGCCGTGCAGGTAGTCGACGCCGAAGCTGTTCTGCTTTCTGATCTCGTGATAGGGGCTGGCGGAGAGCTTCACGTCGATCGAGGCGCTCGAGATCATGTCCTCGTAGTAGTTGTAGGTGAGCGACAGGCTGTCGCCGACTTTCTTGCGGATGAGGACCGAGGGTCCGCGCACGGTGATGTCGCCGCCCGAGTAGGAGTGGTACATCAGGTCGGCCTCGTCCTCGGGCAGCACGCCGCCGAGCGCCGGGAGGGCCACCAGGCCGAGCGCGAGCAGGATGCGGGCCACGGCCGGCAGCAGCCGGACGCCGCGTGTGCCCGCACGCGGCGCAGCCACGCTCACGCGGGGGCCAACGCGCGCCCCCATCATGCTCAAGCGCCCGCCCCGTGCGCCGGCGCCGGGCTGAGGGCGCGTCGTCCGCGCGCCGCCGCGGTCAGTTGCATCCGCAGCCGCCTCCGACCGCCCCCGTGGCGCCGTGCGAGCCCTCGCGGGTCTCGAACACGTGGTCGCGGTAGGTGGCCGCGATGCCGTTGCGGCTCAGCGCCATGATGGGATCGGCGAGATGCTCGCGCTCGTAGGGCTTGACCCACGGCTCGATCGAGGTGCAGCCGGCGAGGCCCGCGCCGAGCGCGAGCGCCGCGAGCAGCGCCGCTGCGCGGCGCCGCGCAAGCCCTGCAATCCCGCGCGGCTGCGTCCGCTGCTCCTGCCTCACCTGCATCGCGCTACTCCCGCACCAGTGTCCGGATGCTGTCGAGATACTCGTTCTCATCGCCCGGCTTGTAGCCCCGATGCAGCACGCGCACCTTGCCCGAGCGGTCGATGATCACGGTGCTCGGCATGCCGGCGACGTCGTACATCTTGCTGACCCTGCTGTCCTTATCATAAAGAATCGGAAAGCTCACCGGGGTCTGTTTCAGCCATTCGTTGGCCGCGTTCGAGTCCGGCTCGACGTTCACGCCGATCATGGTGAAGCCGAGGCGGTTGTACTTCTTGTAGATGCTTTCGAGCAACGGCATTTCCTGGCGGCAGGGGCCGCACCAGCTCGCCCAGAAGTTGAGCATCACGACCTGGCCCTTGTACTGGCCGAGGCTCACGCTCGAGCCGCTGCGGGCGGCGAGCGTGAACTGTGGGGCCGGCCCCCCGGTCGGATCGGCTGCCAGCGCGGGCAATGCCAGCCCGGCTGCGGCAATGATGGCTACGATACGGTTTCTCATCGAGCGTCCCTCCAGGACTAGAAGAAGACGGTCGCTCCCATGCGCGCCTCGAGGTTGTTGGTGAGCTTGGTGACGCCGAGCAGGCTCGACTGGAA
>DASPOP010000182.1:0-2789 GCA_035625955.1 Steroidobacteraceae bacterium
GGTCTCGCCCTGCGCTTCAACGACCCGCGCCGCTTCGGCAGCCTTCTCTACGTGCGTGGCGACCCGCTCGCACACCCCTTGCTCGCCCACCTGGGACCTGAGCCCTTCAGCCGCGGATTCGACGCCGGGTATCTCTGGCGGATCACGCGCGGGCGTCGCGTCGCCGTGAAGCAGCTGCTCATGAACAGCCGCCTGGTGGTCGGCGTCGGCAACATCTACGCAAGCGAGGCGTTGTTTCGCGCGCGCATCCGCCCGCAACGCGCGGCGCGCTCGCTGACGCACGCGGAGGTCGCGCGACTGGTGGGCGCGGTGCGCGCCGTGCTCAGGTCGGCGATCCGCGCGGGCGGTACGACGCTGCGCGACTACCTCAAGGCCGACGGCTCGCCCGGCTATTTCCGGCAGCGGCTCTATGTGTACGAGCGCAGCGGCAAGCCGTGCCGGCGCTGCGGCAAGCCGGTGCGCGCGATTACTCAGGGACAGCGCTCGACGTATTATTGTCCGGGGTGTCAGACCTGACCGGAGAGAGAAGGGCTCATGAGCCGGCGCATCGTGCGGCACCTCGCCAGGGTCGACCCGGTGCTGGGCGGCGTCATCCGCGCCGCCGGCCCTTATCGAAACGCACCCGAGGCCGGTTGCGAGCCCTTCCAGATACTGGCCCAGGCGATCGCACATCAGCAGCTGAACGGCACGGCCGCCAACACCATCCTCGCGCGCCTGGTCGCCTCGGTCGGCCAGGGCTCGTTCCCGACCCCGCAACAGGTGCTCGCCGCCCCCGCCGGGCAGCTGCGCGCCGCGGGCTTCTCGTTCGCGAAGGTCGCCGCGCTCAAGGACCTCGCGGCCAAGGCGCTGGCGGCGGTGGTTCCCGACCGCGCGACGCTCGAGCAGCTCGAGGACGCGGCAATCATCGAGCGCCTCACGGAAGTGCGCGGCGTTGGCCGCTGGACGGTGGAGATGCTGCTGATGTTCCATCTCGGCCGCCCCGACGTGCTGCCGGTCGATGATTTCGGGGTGCGCGCCGGATTTCGCGCCGCCTACGGGCTGCGCAAGCTCCCCCACCCCAAGGCACTCGCGGCCTGGGGCGAGCGCTGGAAGCCCCATCGCAGCGCCGCCGCCTGGTACCTGTGGCGCGCGCTCGAGCTCGAGCGCGCCGGCAACCTCCCGGCACCACCGCAGCGCGTGCGCCTGCCGCGCATCGCCAAACGGCGGCGCGCGAAGAGGCTCAGGGGCGCCGGCGCTGCTTCAGCGCGGCCTCGACGATCGGGTGCACGAACTCGCGCACGTCGCCGCCGAGCAGCGCCACCTCGCGCACCAGCGTCGAGGAGATGAAGGTGAACTGCTCCTGCGGGGTGAGGAAGACCGTCTCGATGTCACGGTCGAGATGGCGCGTCATGTTGGCGAGCTGAAACTCGAACTCGAAGTCCGACACCGCGCGCAGGCCGCGCAGGATGACCCCGACCCCGTGCTCGCGCGCGAACTCGACCGTCAGGTTCGAGTAGCCGAGCACCTCCACGTTCGGCAGGTCGTGCAGCACCCGCCGCGCCAGGTCCACGCGCTCGGCGAGCGGGAACAGCGGCGTCTTGTTGGGATTGGCGGCGATGGCAATGTACACGCGCTCGAACATGCGCGCCGCGCGCCGCACCAGGTCCTGGTGCCCGTTGGTGATCGGATCGAACGTGCCCGGATAGACGGCGTTGAGCTTCATCAGGCCTAGCCCCCTTAAGCCTCACCCCCGCGCATAGAGATGATACCCGACCTCCCCCGCGCGCTTCGCCTTGACCGAAACCCAGCGCGCCGGTAACGGCGGCACGCCCTCACGCGCGCCGCATTCGACATAGATGAGCGCCGCATCGCGAAGCCAGCCGTTCCCCTCGAGGAGCGCCGCTGCCTCCTCGAGCAGGCCCGAAGCGAACGGCGGATCGAGGAACGCGATGTCGAAGGGCTGCGCGGGCCCGGCGAGGAAGGCGAGCGCGTCGCCCCGCTCCACCCGCGCACCGCGGGCACCCCATTCGGCGAGCGTCGCCTGAAGCGCGCGCGCCGCTTCCGGGTCGCGCTCGACGAAGCTGACGTGCGCGGCGCCGCGCGACAGCGCCTCGAGCCCGAGCGCGCCGCTGCCCGCGAACAGGTCGAGGCAGCGCGCGCCGACGATGCGTGCGCCGAGCCAGTTAAACAGAGTCTCGCGCACCCGGTCGGGGGTCGGGCGGATGAGCGCCGCCGCCGGGAAACGCAGCCTGCGCCCGCGCCAGCTCCCGCCGATGATGCGCAGCACCCGCGCGTTTCCCGCCCGCGCAGTGGGGGCGCTGCTGCGGGCGGCGGATTTGCGGCTCGACGCCACGGCGTTTCCTGAAAGGGCGCGCACCTTGCCACGATTCTCGCCGTAAGCGTACTCTAGGTCGCCTCGTCCAGAAGCGCTCAAACAGCACCGGCGGGAGGGGTCGCGACCGGTGGGGCAGCCTGCAAGAACGTAGCTCGCGGCTTATACGAATAAATACCGACCGCGGCGTGGGGCCGCCCTGAAAGGCGCAGCGCCCAAGCGGTCTGAGAGTTTAGGAGCTCTAGGGATATGCGAAACCTCACTGCGGCCGGGATTATCGCGGTTGCGCTGGCTCTGGGCGGTTGCACGACCCACGGCGACACCATCGGCACGACCGACACCTCCGCCGGCAACGGCAATCCCGGCGGAGGGAGCCCGCCGCCGCAGCCGGGAGGCAGCGCGCGCCGACGATGCGTGCGCCGAGCCAGTTAAACAGAGTCTCGCGCACCCGGTCGGGGGTCGGGCGGATGAGCGCCGC
>DASPOP010000183.1:0-4767 GCA_035625955.1 Steroidobacteraceae bacterium
ATGGCGGGGGCGATCTCCTTCCTCAACGGCTGGGCGGGCGGGTGGGCGTTCATCCCCGGCGCGCTGCTGCTCGGGAGCCTGTTCTTCTTCTGGTTCCACACCGTCATCGACGAGAACCAACGCGGCATCTTCAACCTGCAGGTCGACCGCTCGTTCCGCATGGGAATGATGTGGTTCATCTTCTCCGAGGTGATGTTCTTCGGCGCCTTCTTCGGCGCGCTGTTCTACGCGCGCGTGCTGGCGGTGCCGTGGCTCGGCGGCGAGGGCGTCAAGGTCTTCACCAACTACATCCTCTGGCCGCACTTCGAGCCCGCCTGGCCCACCAACGGCCCGGGCCACGTCGGCGGACTCGCCGACTCGAGCTTCAGCGTGATGAACCCGCTCGGCATCCCGGCGCTCAACACGGCGATCCTGCTCACCAGCGGCCTCACGGTGACCATCGCGCATCACGCGCTGCGCTCCGGGCAGCGCGGCAAGCTGGCGCTGTTCCTCGGGCTCACCTTCCTGCTCGGTTTCACCTTCGTCGGTTTCCAGGCCCATGAGTACGGCGAGGCCTACGCCAACATGGGCCTCAGGCTCACGACCGGCATCTACGGCTCGACCTTCTTCATGCTCACCGGCTTCCACGGCCTGCACGTCACCATCGGCGCCATCATGCTGACGGTGATCTGGCTGCGGGTGCTGCGCGGGCATTTCAGCCCGAAGCGCCACTTCGCCTTCGAGGCGGTCGCCTGGTACTGGCACTTCGTCGACGTGGTGTGGCTCGGCCTCTACATCTTCGTGTATTGGCTGTAGCCGCTTCTACGGATGCGGCGCGGCGGGCATGAGCCCGTGGGGCGAGATCAGCCCGAAATACCAGGCGATCATCAGCAGCGCGAACAGCGCCAGCGAGATCGCGATGCGCACCGTGAGCGCGCGCGCGAGCTTGCGCGAGTCCTCGTCATCGCGGCCGCGCGCCAGATGAAACAGGCCGGTGCCGAGGCTCAGCACGATCGCCGCGAGCAGGCACACGATGAGCAGTCCGAAGAGCGAGTCCATGGCGCCGCGCAGTGTATCGCGGCCGCGCGCCGCCGGATGCGGCCGGGTGTGCGCGCGTGAGGTCCGCAAGATTCGCGCCGGCGGCCGGCTGGACGCTCCTCACCCTCGCAGCCAGCGCGCTGTTCATTCGTCTGGGCCTCTGGCAATGGCACCGCTGGGCGGAGAGCGATGCGGCCTGGACGCGCTTCGCGCGCGGGGCGGATGTGGTACAGCCGCTCGGCGAGCACGCGCTCGCCGACCTGCCGCTCCACCAGCGGGTCAGCGTGACGGGGCGCCTCGACGGGCAGCATCAGTTCCTGCTCGAAAACCGCAGCTACCAGGGCCGCCCGGGCTACGAAGTGCTGACCCCGCTCATGCGCGCCACCGGCGGCGTACTGCTGATCGATCGCGGCTGGGTGCCCTTCACCGGCGCACGCGCGCGGCTGCCGGACGTCGCTCTCAGCGGCGAGACCAGCGTCACTCTGACCGGCCGGGTCGCGGATCTGCCGAGCGCCGGGCTCGCGAGCGGGCGCGCGGCGCCGCAGAGCGCGGATCCCTGGCCCAAGGTCACGAGCTTCCCCAGCGCGCAGCAGCTTGCGGGTGCGCTCGGCGTGCCGCTGGGCCCGCGCATCCTGCTGCTCGACCCCACCGCACCCGATGGTTACGTGCGCGACTGGCAGCCGCCGGGCGTGACTCCTCTCCGCCACCTCTCCTACGCGATCCAATGGTGGTGCTTCGCGGCGCTCGCCGTGGTCGTCTGGGCGGTGATGAGCGTGCGGCGCGCGCGCGCCGCCGCGGGCCCGCCATGAACCGGAGCGGGCCGTGAGCGAGCCTCAAGGCGTGCGGGCGCGCAATCTGCGCACCGTCGGCGCGCTGGCGGCGCTCTTCCTCCTGCCGCTGGCGCTGTCGTTCTACATGTATTACGGCACCGCCTGGCGTCCCGGAGGACACGTCAATCACGGCACTCTCATCACCCCGCCGCGCCCGCTGCCGGCGCTGGTTCTGCCGCGCACGGCCGCCGCCCGCGGTCCGGCGGTGGCCGAGACGTTCCGCGGCGCGTGGACGCTCGTCTACGTGGGCGACGGCAAGTGCGACGAGGACTGCCGGCGCGCGCTCGTCGTGATGCGCCAGACGCGCCTCGCGCTGAATGCCGACATGACCCGCGTCGGCCGGGTATGGCTCGCGACCGGCACCTGCTGCGCGTCCGAGCCCGAGCCGGGGCTCATCGTGCTCGATGCCACCGGCCCCGCCGCCGCCGGGCTGCTCGAGATATTTCCTGCGGCCGGGCGCGAGCATTCTCTGTTCGTGATCGACCCGCTCGGCAACCTGATGATGAGCTACGATGCGCGCAACGACCCCCACGGCCTGCTGGACGACCTGCGCAAGCTCCTGCGGTTGTCCCACATCGGTTGATAGGTCCCGATGCCAGCTAACTCCGTTGCCCGCTGGATGCGCCGCCTCGCCCTCGCCGGCGTGCTGCTCGCCTTCGCGGTGGTGGTGCTCGGGGCCTACGTGCGCCTCACGGCCGCCGGCCTCGGCTGCCCCGACTGGCCCGGCTGCTACGGCCACCTGACTCCGAGCGGCGCCCTCGAGGACGCCGCGCAGGGTGCGCTCGGCGCAGCGCAGCCGGATGCCGGCAAGGCGTGGCGCGAGATGCTCCACCGCTATGCCGCCGGCACGCTGGCGCTGCTGATCGCCGCGATCGCGGCGCTCGCGATCGGCGCGCGCCGCCAGCGTCTGGTGAGCGTGGCCTTCGCCCTCGCGCTGCTTGCGACCGTGATCGTGCAGGCGATCCTCGGCATGCTGACCGTCACCTGGCAGCTCAAGCCCCTCATCGTGACGCTGCACCTCCTGGTCGGCATGACCACGCTCGGGATGCTGTGGTGGCTCGCGCTGTCGCTGCCCACGAGCTCCTGGGGCGCGAGCTCGCTCGCCGGCGCCGGCCGCTCGCTGCGCGGCGGAGCCGCCTACATCGCGAGCGCGCTCCGCCTGGCGATCCTCGGGCTGGTGGCGCTCGCGCTGCAGATCGCCCTCGGCGGCTGGACCAGCAGCAACTACGCCGCCATCGCCTGTCCCGACTTCCCCACCTGCCAGGGCGCGTGGTGGCCGCACAGCGACTTCCGCGACGCCCTGGTGCTGTGGCACGCGGCGAACGTCGACTACGAGGGGGGACTCCTGCCCACGGGCGCGCGCGTCGCCATCCATCTCACCCACCGCCTGGGTGCGGTCATCGCCGCCGCGGCGCTCACGCTGGCCGCCGTCTATACGCTGCGCCAGCGCGGCCTCTCGCACGCGCGCCTGCGCGCCTGGGCGGTGCTGGGCGCGCTCGCGCTGCAGCTGCTCATCGGCGTCGCGATGGTGCTGCGGGGCTTTCCGCTGTGGCTCGCGACGGCGCACACCGCCGGGGCGGCGCTGCTGCTGCTCGCCGCGCTCGCGCTGGTGAGAGCCTCCAGCGCACGCTAGGCTGCGCAGCCCCAGGCGCACAGACGCGAGCGAGCACGTGGCGGGCACATCGGATCCTGTGACCAGGGCGCGGCCGGTGTGGCGGCGTTATCTCGAGCTCACCAAACCGAAGGTGGTCGCGCTCATCACCTTCACCGCGATCGTCGGCACGCTGCTCGCCAGCCCCGGCGTGCCGCCGCTCGAGCCACTGGTTTTCGGCAACCTGGGCGTCGCGCTCGCCGCCGCCTGTGCCGCCACCATCAACCACGTGCTCGATCGGCGCATCGACGAGCAGATGGCGCGCACCCGCGCGCGTCCGCTGCCGACCGGTGCGCTCACCGAGCGCGCCGCGCTGGTGTTCGCGGCGGTGCTCGGCGTCACCTCCATGTCGGTGCTCGCCTTCCTGGTGAATCTGCTCACCGCGGTGCTCACCTTCTGCTCCCTGATCGGCTACGCGGTGATCTACACCGTGTGGCTGAAGCGCGCCACGTCGCAGAACATCGTCATCGGCGGCGCCGCCGGCGCCGCCCCGCCGGTGCTCGGCTGGACGGCGGTCACCGACAGCGTCGACCCGAACGCGCTGCTGCTGTTCCTCATCATCTTCGTGTGGACGCCGCCGCACTTCTGGGCGCTGGCGATCGCGCGCCGCGACGAGTACGCGCGCGCCGGGATCCCGATGCTGCCGGTGACTCACGGCGTCGAGTTCACGCGCCTGCAGGTGCTGCTCTACACCGTGCTGCTCACCGTCGTGACGCTGCTGCCGTATCTCACGCGCATGAGCGGGCTCGCCTATCTCGCCGCCGCGCTGGTCCTCAACGCCGGCTTCCTCTACTACGCGCTCGCGCTCAAAGTGAGCGCGCGCGAGGAGCTGCCGATGCGCGTGTTCCGCTTCTCGGTCACCTATCTCATGTGGCTGTTCGCGGCGCTGCTGGTGGATCACTACCTGCCGGCGCTTCGTTGACTGGCCTCAGGTCTCGCGCGTGAGCTTCATCGCCCAGGAGTAGATCATCTTGTCCTTCTGCAGCAGCACGCCGACCGTCGCGTAGTGGTCGGCGTCGATCTGGCCGAGATGCTCGGTGCCGTGAAAGCCCGAGGTCTCGCAGCCGAACAGCGAGAGGATCGAGCTGTCGACGACCGCGTAAGTGCCCGCGAGCTTGCCGAAGGTCTCGGTCTCGAACGTCCACTTCATCACGCCGCCGTCAGCCGCCGGCGGCTCGATGAGATAGGCGTGCACGAACTCGACCGGCGGGGCGCCGAGGACCTTGAGGATGCCCGACAGCAGCCAGCACTGGTCGCGGTGCGCGATCT
>DASPOP010000184.1:0-3929 GCA_035625955.1 Steroidobacteraceae bacterium
CAAAGAACTCGACGGCGCGCTCGTAGGTCCACTCGCCGCCCGCCAGCTTCGGATCCACCACCGCACGCGCGCCGCGCACCCGCTCCCAGCGCGCGACCTCGAGGCGCCCGTCGAGATCGTCGCCGAAGAGCCCGAGCCGCACGAACATTTCCTCGCCATAGAAAGCCCAGCCTTCGGCGAACGCGCCGCTGAACTGGATCCGGCGCACGAAGTCCGAGTGGCGCCTGGCGATCGACAGCTGCATGAAATGGCCGGGCAACGCCTCGTGCGCCGCGGTGGAGAGAATCCGGTCGCGATCGAAGTCTTCGTTCATGTCGAGCCGGGCGGCCGCCTCCGCCAGGGACTTCGGCGGGGTGATGTAGTAATAGCCGGTGGTGGAGAGCGAGAACAATCGTGGCGGGTTCATCGAGGCGCCGGGCGAGACCGGCTGCAGGAAAGCGGGTGTCTCCATGATCTCCATGGTGCCGAGCCAGGCGGGGATCGTGACGATCTCCTCGTCGGTCACGAATCTGCGCAGCTGCGCGATGCAGTCGCGGTAGTAATCGACGAGGGCCGCGCCGCCCGGCGCGAGGCCGCCGCCGCTCGGCGCACCGAGCGCCACGCCGCGCCGCTGCGCCACCTGGCGCAGCCACGCCTCCTCGGCCCACCCATGGGCAAGCTCATCCTGCGCGATGCGCTCGACGTCGCCCGAGTCGAAGGGCAGCAGCTGCTCCTCCTTGAGCATGCGGTCGTAGGCCGCCTGTCCGATGGCGTAGTTTTCCGGCCACGAAGCGGCGTGAGCCTCGATGTACTGGCGGGTGTGCGCGATCGCAGCGAGCGCCACATCGCGCGCGCGCAGGAACGCGGTGTACTCGCGCGAGCGGGCGCCGAGCTGCGCGCGCGCGGCCTCGGTGAGTGCGCCTTTGAGGAAGTCGGGCGCGCCCGCGAGCTGTCGGGCGCCGACGACACCGTAGAGGTGCCCGGGCGTGGTCGCGAGCCGCTCGGAGGCCGCGATGTAGGCCGGCGCGCCCGCCAGGCGCCGCGCGATGTCCGCCCAACCCCGCTTGAGGTCAGCCGCGGTGGCGCCCTCCTGGCCGATGACCGGCAGATGCTCGAACTGCGCGAACACCACCCGCACGATGCCGTTGGCGCCTGCGGCGTAGTCCTTGCGATCGCTCTGATAGACCACCAGCTCGTTGAGGCTGCGGGTGAGGCCGGCGCGCAGCAGCGTGGCATCGTCCCGGTCGGCGAGCGGGGTCTGCGCCTCGAATGCAGCCGCGATCGCGTCCAGGCGGCTCTGCCACTCGCGCAGGCGCTGCACCTGAGCGGCACGGAACGCCTCGCTGGGCGCTTGCAGCTCGCCGTCGTGGCCCGGGATGCCGAGGTAGGTCGCCGTCATGGGGAATACGGCGGCGGTCGTATAGGTGATGTCCTGCGCGAGGCTCACGAGCTGCTGATGCGCGGCCTGCGCGTGCGCGCTCGCCGCGGCGAGCGCCGCCGTCGCGGTCAACGCCAGGATCCTTGCTGCGTTCATGGAGCTCCCGTGAAATTGCGTCGCGCTGCGAGCCGGCGGCGCCAGCGATTATGTTGTGAACCCGGTTCATGATCCAGTCAGAATTCCAACACCATAATTGCCCCGCGCTCGCCCCTAACCGATCTCAGGAGGAACTCAAGTGAAAATGAAGCCTGCCTCGATGCTGTCCGGCCTGCTGTTGCTGCTGGCACTGCCGCTGGCCGCGAACGCCGATCTGCCCGGCAAGCATCCCTACTACCTGCACGCGCTCAGCGATCTGCGCGCCGCACGCTGGATGCTCGAGCACCGCCCCGGCGATGCCGCGGTCAGCGGACAGGAGGACGTGGCGATCACCGAGATCGACAAGACGATCGGCGACATCAGGAAGGCCGCGATCGACGACGGCAAGGATATCCACGACCATCCGAAGGTCGACGTGCCGAACGATCATCCGGGCCGCCTGCACAAGTCGCTCGAGCTGCTGCGCAAGGTGCATTCGGACGTCGCACGCGAGGAAGACGATCCTATGACCAGGGGCCTGCGCGATCGTGCCATCCATCACCTGGATGAGGCGATTCGTGCCAATGAGCAGGCGATCAGGGACGTGGAAAAGGGTCGCTGAGGCTCGAGGAACGGGCAATCCAGCCGCTGTGCGCCCGCCTGCGGGCGCACACCTTTTTCTAGGCTGCTGAGACGCGGCGCCGGCGGGCGACCGCGGCGAGCGCCGCACCGCCGGCGAGCAGCGTGATCCAGTCGCAGCTGCCACCACCCCCACCCCCGCCGCCGCCGGGCGGCGCGGTGATCGTGAGCTGCGCAGTGCCCGTGGCGCTGGCGTCGGTGGCCGAGACCGCCGTGATGGTCACGGTTGCAGGGCTGGGCACGCTCGCCGGCGCGGAATAGACACCCGCCGAGGTGATCGTGCCGACGGTGGCACTGCCCCCGACGAGCCCGTTCACCTCCCAGGCGACAGCCGGGTTCGTGGTGTTGGCGAGCGTCGCCGCAAAGGTCGCGCTGCCTCCTGCCTGGACGCTGTCGGTCGCGGGGCACACCTCGACCAGGATCGCGGGCGCCACGGTCGAGCAGGCGCTCTGGCCGGCAGCCGCGGGCGCAGCCGTGACGGCGGAGGCCGGCGTGATCACCACGTTGGCGGTGTCGGCGTGGCCCGCATCGTCGGTTACCGTCAATGCCACCGTCGCGACCCCGCAGGAAGGCGCGGTGACGGACGCCCTGGAGGTCGCGGCGCCGGTGATGCTCAGCATCAGTCCGCCGCTCACCGGGCTCCATTGATAGCCGGAGACCGTGTGACCGTTGGCGGCGCCGCTCGCGCTGCCATCGAGCGTCACGCTCTGGCCCGCCGTCACGCTCGCCGGAAGCGCGACGGCGGCCACCGGGCGCAGCGCCGCGGTCAGCGCGCGCGGCGCATTCGCCATGCCGGCGCCGCAGGTCTGACCGTCGCGGGTGCAGATGCATTCGCTGTTCTGTACGTCACTGGCGCCGGCCGGAACATGGCACATCTGCGGCTGGGCGCCGGTCGCATCGAGCGAGCTCTGCGGGAATGGGAGCGAGCCTTCCTGCAGCCGCGAGATCAGCTGGCAGGAGTTGAGGTTGCTGTTGACCGTCGACATGAGCGCTGCGATCCCCGAGACTACCGGTGCGGAGAAGCTCGTACCGATGTTGTAATCGCGGTACTGGCCCGTGGCGGCGATGCTGCAGCCGGCGTAGCTGCCGGTGGTCGGATCGCAGTAGTAGAGCCCGGTGTAGTCGTTGGCATCCGGGCTCACCGTGCCGAGATTGGTGGCGGTCGTCATTGAATAGACGCAGGCCGTCTGGCCGCCCGTGAACGCGTCGCCGCAGTTGCCCGCCGGCGCGGCGAGCGCCACCTCCGGACCGAGACTGCTGTAGCCAACCTTGGTACCCGCCTGGCGCAGCCCCGCCACACCGGCGACGCCCGGGCAGTTGGCGGGCGCGTCGACCGGGCCGCCCTCGTTGCCGGCCGAGACCACGACCAGCACGCCGGCCGCCGCCAGCTGGCCGATGGCCTCGATATAGCTCGAGGGACAGCCGCCCGTGCCGCCGAGACTCATGTTGATGATCTTCGCCGGGTTCGGGTTGGTGAGGTTCGTGCCGTTCACGCTGACCGTGATCCCGCCCGCCCACAGCATCGCGGTGACGATGTCGGAGTCCAGGCCGCCGCATTTGCCGAGCGCGCGTACCGGCAGGATCGCCGGCCCCCAGGTCAAGCCCGCGACGCCGGCACCGTTGTTGGTGCTGGCGCCGAAGATTCCCGCGACGCGGGTGCCGTGCCAGGAGCTCGGCATGGCGGTCGCCTGGCCGCATTCGTTTGGGTTGTTGGTGATATCGGAGCTCGTGATCCAGTCGCCGGGGTCGGAGGCGCCCGGACCCGGACAGGCGCCGCCGTTGGCAACGAAGGCATCGG
>DASPOP010000185.1:0-3839 GCA_035625955.1 Steroidobacteraceae bacterium
GGCTCCTCGGTGCAGCACAGGGCGAGCAGCTCGCGCAGATTCGCCGCCGGCTTGCCGGCGAAGCTGAGCTCGATGGAGCGCAGCCGCGCCGGCCCGATCCCGGTGTTGTCCAGCGACAGGTACACCGCGGGCCGCAGCCCGAGGCCGTCCCCGAAATCGAAGCCGTTGCCGTTGGTAAAATCGATGTTCGGATAGCTGTTGGAAGTGACCAGCCGCTCCATCGTCCGGGCGTTGTGCACCGTCAGCCACAGCGAGGCGAGGCTGATCACGAACGCCGACAGCGCCAGGCTGATGTCGAGCCAGCGCGTGCCCGTGCCGTGCGGCCGATGGGCATGAGCGTGGGAGCTCTCTTCCATCAGTGCTTCTCCACGGGGGTGATGCCGAGCGAGGCCTCGATGCGCGCCGGGTCGTAGATCCTGCCGCCCTTCATCACCAGGTCGATGCGATCGATGTCGGCGATGTGCACGCTTGGATCGCCGTCGATGAGGACGAGATCGGCGAGCTTGCCGGGCGCGATTACACCACGCTCGCCGTTCGCGCCGACGACCAGCGCCGAGGTGAGGCTGGCCATGCGCAGCACCTCGGCCGGCGGGATGCCGGCGCGCGCGTAGAGTGCGAGCTCGTGGTGCAGCTCGTAGCCGGCCATCGAGTCGGTGCCCGGAATGATCGTCACGCCGGCGTCGTGCAGCGCCTTGAGGAGCGTGAGCATCGCCGGCAGCGCCTCGCGGTAGGCGGCTGCCTCGCCCGCAGGCGCGGCGAGCGCGCCGGAGAGCAGCCCGCGGCGCACCTGCGGCGGCATGCGCGGCGCGACCCCCTCGAGCCCCGGCGTCGGCGCGGCCGGGTCGCCGCAGAACTGCGCCTCGAAGATGTTGACGGTCGGATCGAGCACGGTGTGATGCCGCGCGAGATAGGCGATGAAATCCCGCACCTGCGGCGCGCCCGGCGGGAAGTCGCGGGCGTGCGCGGCGACCGCAGTGAAGCGGTTCATGTTGCGCGTCTCCTGCACCGCGGGCCAGAGGAAGTCGAGCACGATGAAGTTCTCGTGCTGGATCTCGTCGGCGCCGGCGGCGACGAACTGCTCGGCGCTCATGAACGCCGGCACGTGGCCGCTGACGCGCAGCCCGCGCGCGTGCGCCGCGGCGGCGATCACCGGCACGATGGGCGGCGGGATCGAAGAGTAGATCTTGATCTGCCCATAGCCGTGGTCGGCGTACCAGTCGACGTCCGCGACCGCCTGCGCCGCGGTGTCGATGCGCATCCTGGTCGGTCCCGCGTATGGGCCCGTGCCGTCGATGATGCCGGACTTCCACACCCGCGGGCCGAGCTCGCTACCGGCATCGAAGCGCACGACGCGCTCGAGGAACTCGCCGGTGTCGTTGCCCATGTCGCGGGCGCTGGTGACGCCGTTGGCGAGGTCGAGCGCGCCGGTGTTATCGCCGAAGTGCTGATGGTTATCCCACAGCCCGGGCATGAGGAAGCGGCCGTGGGCCTCGATCACCTCGGCCTGCGCGTCGGCCGTCACCTCGGCGTCCGCGGCGACCCGCACGATGTGCGCGCCGCGCACCAGCACGCTGGTGCCGGGAGTGACCGTCAGATCGCGCGGATCGAACAGCCGCGCGTTGCGGATGAGGACGTCACCCGCGGGCACGTGCGTCAGCTCGCGCGCCAGACGCGCCGAGCGGGCGGCGTTCCAGTGTGCCTGCACCTGCAGCAGCTGCGGCAGCCCGGCATGCAGCGCCGCCGGCAGCACCGAGAACCAGTCGGAGAGGCTGGCGGCCGTCGTGCCGTCGCTCTCGAGCCAGATGGGGCTCGGAGAGAAGTCGAGCCCGTCGAGCGCGTAGAGCGTCAGCGGGCCGTGCGGGCCGGCGGCGCGCGCCGCGTCTTCCGCCGGCAGCTCGACCTTCGCGAGCTGGGCCTCGCCGGCGGGCAGGAGCGCGAGCCGATGCCCTGGAGCCTTGAGGAGCGCGCGCGCCAGTACGCCGAAGATCTCGGGCGGCGCATTCACCGGCACATAGAACGCTTCGCCCGTGACCGCCGCGCTGCCGTGCTCGGCGCGGCTGCTCCAGGAGGCCGTGCCGCGGCTGAGCCGGAAAGTCTCGGTCACCGGCGCCTTCATGTAGTCGTTGCCGCGGCCCTGGTACTCGGTGAGGACGCCGGCGGCATCGAGCTTCCAGGTGGCGGTGATATGGTCGCCGCGGCCGCGGTCGTTGAAGGAATACTCCGCATGCGTGACGCCGTCGCCGCCGGTGCTGACGTGCTGCGTACCGGCGGGATTACCGAGCATCACGATCTCGTCCTGCCGCGCGCTCCCGTCGGCGAGCGCGACGCCGGGCGCCGCAGCGGCCGCGGCGAGCAGGCAGACGGCGAGGGGCGCGGCGCGCACCTGCAGGCCTTTCATCAGAACATCTCCGACGGTCCGGGAGTCTTGATCGCCACCTTGGTCCGCGAAGGGATGTGCTCGCCGGTGATCATGTCCTCGTAGCTCTGCCCGGGACCCACCATCGGATAGACGCCGGCGTCGGGATCGATCATCACCTCGAGGAACGCCGGCCCCTTGAAGCCGACGAACTCGGCGATGACCCGCGGCACGTCCGCCTTGTGCTCGAGGCGCACCGCATAGCGGAAGCCGTCGGCCTGGGCGGCACGGATGAAGTCCTTCTTGTGGAGCGACTTGTCGCTCGCCGACAGCCGCCCCTTGTGGAACAGCTTCTGCCACTGCTTGACCATGCCGTCGCCGAAATTGTTGAGCACCATCACCTTGACCGGCAGGTCGTAGGTGGTCGCGGTCTCGAGCTCGCCGATGTTCATGCGGATGCTCGAGTCGCCGTCGATGTCGACCACCAGCCGCTCAGGGCTCGCAATCTGCGCGCCGATGGCCGCGGGCAGGCCGAAGCCCATCGTGCCCATGCTGCCGGACGTGAGCCACAGGCGCGGGCCGGCGAAATCGCAGTACTGCGCGGCCCACATCTGGTGCTGGCCGACGCCGGTCGAGATGATCGCCTCGCCGCGCGTGTGGCGGTTGAGCTCCTCGAGCACGTAGTAGGGCTGGATCAGCGGGCTCGCGCGGTCATAGTTCATGGCGTAACGGCGCTTGAGCTCGGCGAGCTCTGCGTGCCAGGGACTGAAGTCGCGCTGGAACTGCGCCTGCCGCCCGTGCGCGGTGAGCGCTGCGAGCGCCTCCGCCACCAGGCCCACATGGCTCCACTGCACGCGCTTGACCTTGTTGACCTCGGCACGGTCCACGTCGAGATGGGCGATGCGCCGGGCGTTGCGCGCGAATTTGTCGGGCACGCCCGCCACGCGGTCGTCGAAGCGTGCGCCCACCGCGATGAGGAAGTCGCAGTCATCGACCGCGTAGTTGGCGAAGGCAGCGCCGTGCATGCCGAGCATGCGCATTGCGAGCGGCGCACGGGTATCGAACGAGCCGATGCCCATGAGCGTGGTCACCACCGGCACGCCGAAGGCGGCCGCGAACTCGCTGAGCTGTGTTGCGGCGTTGCCGTTGATGACCCCGCCGCCGGCGTAGATGAGCGGGCGCTGCGCCTCTCCCAGCATGGCAAAGAAGCGCGCGGCCGCGGACGCGTCCAGTGAGGCGTGGGTGAGCTCGTCGAGCCGCCGCCGGTAGCCGGGGATCGGCAGCAGTCCCGCGCCCTGGAAAGTGCCCTCCCAGTTCTGGACATCCTTCGGGATGTCGACGACGACCGGACCCGGGCGCCCCGTACGCGCGATCTCGAAGGCCGTCCGAACCGTGGCCTCGAGCTTCTCCGGCTCGGTGACGAGGAAAATATGCTTCGCAACGGACCCCATGACGGCGGGTACGGGGGCCTCCTGAAACGCAT
>DASPOP010000186.1:0-7741 GCA_035625955.1 Steroidobacteraceae bacterium
TCGATCGCCGGCGGCGCGGCCACGGCCGGGACCGGCGCCTGCGGCGCGCCCTCCGCGGCCGCCGGCGCCGCGCTGTCGCCTGCCGCCCCGCTCGCCGCGGTGTCTTCGCTGCCTTCGAGCGTGCGCAGCAGCGCGCGCAGCTCGAAGCGCGCGTACAGCTCGCGCAGCCGCGGGGTATCGGGTGCGCCGGGCTTCAGGCCCTCGAGCGACACCGGCAGCTCGAGGCCGGTGTGGATGGTCGCCAGGCGTCGCGACAGCTCGAGCGTCGCCAGCCCGAGGCGCAGGTTCTCGCCCACCTTGCCCGGGACCTCGGCGACGTGGGCGATCAGGTTGTCGAGGCTGCCGTACTGGTGCAGGAGCCTCGCGCCGGTTTTCGGTCCGACCTTGTCGATGCCCGGGATGTTGTCGGAGCTGTCGCCGATCAGCGCGAGGTAGTCGATGATCTGCTCGGGGTAGACGTCGAACTTGAGCTTCACTCCCTCGCGGTCGAGCACCGTGTTGGTCATGGTGTTGATGAGCGTGATCGAGCCGTTCACCAGCTGCGCCATGTCCTTGTCGCCGGTGGAGATGAGCACGCGCTGGCCGGCGGCCGCCGCCTGCCGCGCCAGCGTGCCGATCACGTCGTCGGCCTCGACCCCCGGCACGCGCAGCAGCGGCAGGCCCTGCGCCTTGATGATCTCGAGCAGCGGCGCGACCTGCGCGCGCAGGTCGTCGGGCATCGCCGGCCGCTGCGCCTTGTACTCGGTGAACAGCTCGTCGCGGAAGGTCCTGCCCGGCGCGTCGAACACCACGGCGATGTGCTGCGGATGAAAGTCCTTGAGGAACTTCTGCAGCATGTTGAGCACGCCGAGCACGGCCCCGGTCGGCTCGCCGCGCGAGTTCGAGAGCGGCGGCAGGGCGTGGAACGCCCGGTAGACATAAGAGGAGCCGTCGACGAGGACCAGGTCGGGGGAAGGCGTCATGAGGGGCTGATGCGGGAGGCGGGCCGCGAGTATAACGGACGGCAACCCGTCACAGTCCCGCGAGGCCGGTCAACCAGTTAGCCACCCGGCGCGCTATACAGGGCAGGCATGCAGCAGCTCAGCTCCACCATTGCGGCCAATCGCTTCGGGCTCGGCGCCCGTCCGGGCGAGCTCGCCTCGATCGGCGGCGACGGCCGCGAGTGGCTGCGGGCGCAGCTGCGGCACGCGCCACCGGCGGTCGCCGGCGCGCAGCTCGCCTCCTCCGCCGAGGTGCTCGGGGAGGCCTTCGCGCTGCAGCGCGAGATCCAGCAGGCACGCCGCTCGGGCAATGACGCGCAGCAGAAGCTGCCGCAGTTCCTCAAGCCCATCTATCAGGGCGAGGCGACCGCGCGCTTCCAGCAGGCGGTGATGACCGACCGCCCCTTCATCGAGCGGCTGACCCAGTTCTGGACCAACCACTTCGCGGTGTCGATAGACAAGCAGTTCATGGCCGGGCTCGCCGGCAGCTTCGAGCGCGAAGCCATCCGTCCGCGCGTGCTCGGCAACTTCGGCGACCTGCTGGTCGCCGCCGAGATGCATCCGGCGATGCTGCTCTATCTCGACAACCACCTGTCGGTGGGCCCGCATTCCCCCACGGCCATCCGCGCGGGGCTGCGCCGGCGCGGCGGCAATCGCACGCCCGGCATCAACGAGAATCTCGGCCGCGAGATCCTCGAGCTGCATACCCTCGGCGTCGGCGGCGGCTATACGCAGTACGACGTGACGACCTTTGCCACCGTGATCACCGGCTGGTCGGTGGGCGGCGGCAACGGGCTGTGGGCGAGCGGGCCGCCCGGCCGGTTCGTCTTTCGCCCCGATCAGCACGAGCCCGGCATCAAGACGGTGCTCGGACGGAAGTACGGCGACAACGGCTACGAGCAGGGCGTCGACGTGCTCAACGACCTCGCGCAGCACCCGTCCACCGCGCGCCACATCGCCACCAAGCTCGCGCGGCACTTCATCGCGGACGATCCGCCGCCGGCGGCCGTCGAGCGGCTCGCACGGGCGTTCACCGAGTTCGGCGGCGATCTGCCCTCGGTCTACCGCGTGCTGCTCGACACGCCCGAGGCCTGGGAGCAGCCGCTCGCAAAGTACAAGACACCGAACGACTTCATCGTCTCGAGCTATCGCGGGCTGTCGCTGCCGGTGGACGCCGCCCATGGGCCGCTCGCGCCCTTCGAGCTTCTCGGCCAGCGCACCTGGCAGCCCGGCTCGCCCGCCGGCTGGCCCGACAGGAGCGCCGACTGGGACGGAGCCTCGGCGCTGCTGAAGCGGGTCGAGTGGGCGGACGCGGTGGGCGGCCGGCTCGGCAGCCGCCGCAACGCCGCCGATCTCGCCCCGCAGCTGCTCGGGGCCAATCTGACGGACGCGACCGGGACTGCGATCGCGCGCGCGGCCGGCGCCCAGCAGGCGGTGACGCTGCTGCTGGCCGCGCCCGAGTTCATGCGGAGGTGAGCCCATGCCAGCCATGAAGCGCCGCGAATTCCTCACAGCGGGAGCGCTCGCGACCGCAGGCGCGCTCATCACCTCGCGGCTCGCCTTCGCGCGCGTCGCCGCGAGTGAACGCCGGCCGCGCTTCGTGCTGGTGATCCTGCGAGGCGCGCTCGATGGGCTGGCGGCGGTGCCGCCTTACGGCGATCGCGACTACGGGCACCTGCGCGGCGAGTTCGCGTTGCGGGCTCCGGGCGAGGCCAAGGGCGCACTGCCGCTCAACGGCTTCTTCGGCCTGCATCCCTCGCTCGGCTTCCTCGGCCAGTCCTACGCCGCGCGCGAGCTCGTCGTGTTCCACGCGGTGGCGAGCCCGTACCGTGAGCGCTCGCACTTCGACGGCCAGGATGTGCTCGAGAACGGCACCACGCTGCCGCACGCCTCGCAGAGCGGCTGGCTCAACCGGGCGCTCGCGCAGGCCCCGGGTGAGCGCAGCCGCGAAGCCGGCGTAGCGCTCGGGCAGAACGTGCCACTGGTGATGCGCGGGCCGGCCGAGGTGACCTCGTGGTCGCCGTCGAAGCTCACCGGCCTCGACGACGACACGCTCGCACGCATCACCGATCTCTATGCACGCGATCCGCTGCTCTCCGTGCGCCTGGCGGATGCGCTCATGGCGGACCGGGTCGCCGCGGAGCAGGGCGGCGCGATGGCGCAGGACATGGCAGCCGCGCCCAATCCGGCGCCGGGCCAGCCGCAGCCTCAGGCGAATCCGCCGCCCGCGCCGGGCGGCGCCTACGCGGAGATCGTCCGTGCAGCCGCGGGATTCCTCCGCCAGCCGGACGGTCCGCAGGTCGCGGTGTTCGATACCACCGGCTGGGATACGCATGCCAATGAGGGCGGCGCCGAGGGTCAGCTCGCCGGCCGCCTCGCAGCGCTCGACAAGGGCCTCGCGACGCTCAAGGGCGAGCTCGGGCCGGTCTGGAAAGACACGGCGGTGCTCCTGCTCACCGAGTTCGGGCGCACCGCGGCCATCAACGGCACGCGCGGCACGGATCATGGCACCGCCACCATGGCGCTGCTCGCCGGGGGCGCGGTGGCGGGCGGCCGCGTGATCGCGGACTGGCCGGGACTCGCCTCGCGCTCGCTCTACCAGGGGCGCGACCTCATGCCGACGCTCGATCTGCGCTGCGTGCTGAAGGGGGTGCTGGATGAGCACCTCGGGATTCCGGCCCAGGCGCTCGAGGCGACGGTGTTTCCTCAGAGTGAGCGGGCGCGCGCCCTCAAGGGCCTCATCAGAGTCTGAGACCGCCGCCCATCACTTCGGCGGCTGCGCGTCCGGGTCCTGATCCTTGTCCTTCGGCTTCGGCGTCGCCGGCGTCGCCGGCGGCGCGGGCGCAGGTTGCGCCTGCGGGGCGGCCGCCGGTGCGCTCGTCACCACCTTGCCACCCTTGTCCGGAAGATAGAGCGGCCCCTTCTGGCCGCAGCCGCTGCTGGTGAGCGCGGCCAGGGCAAGGAGCAGCCAGCCGCGCCTCATACGTACATGGCACGCTTGTCGCGCAGCGCCAGCCAGCCGCGGGCGACGCGATAGATGATCCAGATCGCCAGCGCGTAGTGCCCGACGAACCAGAGCGGGATGCCGATCAGGATCAACGCGAGCGGCACCGACACCGCCCAGATGGCGAACCACCACAGCACCGCGTACCAGAAGGTGCGGATCTGCCAGCGGAAGTGCGACTCGAGGAAGGTGCCGTGGGTGGCCGAGCGGCGCGCGTAGTTCATGATCACCGCGATGATCGACGGCAGGCCCCACACGAAGCTTCCCACGACGGTGTGAAAGGTCGTGAGGCCGATCAGCACCGACAGCGAGTGCAGCGCGTAGATGACGTTGGTGTAGGTGACGAGCGACTCGTCGACGCGCGGCGCGTCGGCGGCCATGGGCGGGGTTGCGCTGTCCGGCATGACTCACCTCTCGCTGACGCCTGGCGGCGCTCAGGCCTGCGGGCGGCGCTCGACCACGGCCATCGTCAGCCGCGACACGCACACCAGCCGCTCCTGCTCGTCGCGAATCTCAATATGCCACACGTGGCTCGATCTGCCGAGATGGAACGGACGCGCGGTGGCGGTGACGAGCCCGGAGGAGATGCTGCGCAGATGATTGGCGTTGATGTCCTGGCCGAGAACCATGTAGCTCTGATCGACGCACAGCATCGCCGCGATGCTCCCGACCGTCTCGGCGAGCGTCACCGAGGCGCCTCCATGGAGCACGCCGAACGGCTGGTGGGTGCGCTCGTTCACCGGCATGGTGGCGCGCAGGAAGTCCGGGCCGATCTCGGTCACGCGGATGCCGAGGTAGCCGGGCATGGTGCGGCTGCCGCGCTCGTTGAGCTCTTCGGGAGTCGCCGTGGTGCGCCAGATGCTCACGGAGCTAGTCTAGCGGTTCGCGCGGTGGCAATCTTCGGCCGATGAGCGAGTTCGTCTTTCCGCCGCCGCCGCAGCCGGCGGTCGCAGTCGAGGGCGGCGGGCGCTTCCCGGTGCACCGCATCTATTGCGTCGGCCGCAACTACGCCGACCACGTCCGCGAGATGGGCTCGAAGCCCGAGCTGGTGTTCTTCTCCAAGCCCGCGGACGCGCTGGTGGCGAACGGCGCGGCCATTCCCTACCCGCCGCGTACCGAAAACCTCCAACACGAGATCGAGCTCGTCGTGGCGATCGGCCGTGGCGGACGCGGCATTGCGCCCGCCAGCGCGCTCGAGCATGTATTCGGCTACGCCGCCGGCAACGACCTCACACGCCGCGATCTGCAGAGCGCCGCCAAGCAGGGCGGCCTGCCCTGGGACGCGGGCAAGGGCTTCGATCACTCGGCTCCGGTCGCGGCCCTCCGGCCCGTGGCCCGCGGCCACGTGTCGCGCGGGCGCATCTGGCTCGAGGTGAACGGCCAGCCGCGTCAGGACTCGGACGTGAGCCTGATGATGGCGGGTGTGCCGCAGCACATCGCCGAGCTCTCGACGCTCTATCGGCTCGAAGCCGGCGATCTCATCTTCACCGGCACCCCGGCCGGCGTCGGCGCGCTGAAGCCCGGCGACACCCTCGAAGGCGGCATCGAGGGTCTCGAGGTGCTGCGCAACACCATCGCGCCGCCCGCGTGAGCCTGTGAAGCTCTACCACTATTTCCGCAGCTCCGCCTCCTACCGCGTGCGCATCGCCCTCAATCTCAAGGGCCTGCCGTACGAAGCCGTGGCGGTCGACCTGCGGCCGGCGGTGAGCGCGCACCGCTCGGCCGAGTTTCTCGCGCTCAACCCCGAGGGGCTGGTTCCGGTGCTGGTCGACGGCGAGCGCGTATTCACGCAGTCGCTCGCGATCGTCGAGTATCTCGAGGAGACTCACCCGCAGCCGCCGCTGCTGCCGCGCGATCCGGATGGGCGCGCCCGCGTGCGTGCGCTCGCGCTGGTGATCGCCTGCGAGATGAGCCCGCTCAACAACTCCGGCGTGCTCGGCTACCTGCAGGGGCCGCCGCTGCAGGCGGACGAGAGCACGGTGAATGCCTGGTACGCCCACTGGATCGCGCGCGGCTTCGCGGCGCTGGAGAAGGAAGTTGCCACCACCAGCGGCGACGGCCGCCACATGTACGGTACGGCGGTGACGCTCGCCGACGTCTGCATCGTGCCGCAGATGTACAACGCGCGCCGCTACCAGTGCGACCTCGCGCCCTATCCGACGCTGCGCGCGATCAGCGCGCACCTCGAGGCGTTGCCGGCCTTCGCGCGCGCGGCGCCGGAGCAGTTCGCGGGCGCTTAAGCCGCGGCGCGCCGCACGAACGCCACGTAGCCCGCGAGGAACTGCTGCAGCTGTCCCTCGATGCCGGCGTCCTTGAGGTTGCCGGCCTCGTCGAACACCGAGCCCGCGCGCGAGACCTGCAGCCGCCCGCCGCTCCAGAACTGCG
The DNA here is from genome assembly GCA_035625955.1 of Steroidobacteraceae bacterium. Classification (GTDB taxonomy): domain Bacteria; phylum Pseudomonadota; class Gammaproteobacteria; order Steroidobacterales; family Steroidobacteraceae; genus 13-2-20CM-66-19. Next base: position 6,370 of record DASPOP010000186.1, read on the forward strand.
TGCCGAGCGTGCGCAGCACCGGCAGCCATGCCGCCTGCGAGAGGGTCGTGCCGAACCCGCCGGGCGAGGCGCCGATCACCGCGAACGGCCTGCCCGTGAACACGCGCCTGACGTCGGCGTTCGGGCGCGACAGCCAGTCGATCGCGTTCTTGAACACGCCCGGAATGCTGTTGTTGTACTCCGGGGTCACGAGCAGCACGCCGGCGGCGGCCGCCACCGCGTCCTTGAGTTGGGCCACGGCGGGAGGGATCCCCTGCGCTTCGACGTCGGCGTCATAGAGCGGAATGCCGCGGATGCTCGCGACCTCGAGCGTTGCATCGGCGGGCATGAGGCGCGTCGCGGCGCGCAGCAGCGCAGAGTTATAGGAGGCGCGGCGCAGGCTTCCCGAAATCCCCAGCAGCTTGACCATGAGAAGCTTTCTCTATTTGAGCTTCGCCGCCACGCGCCGGTAAGCCTCGCGGAACGGAATGCCTTCGCGCACCGCCAGCCGGTTGGCTTCCTCGGCGGCGTTGATCGCGGGATCGAGCTCGATCGCCTCGGGCAGGAAGCGCATGGCGGCGATCGCCGGCGGCAGGATGGCGAGCGTCTCGAGCGCCAGATCGATGCCGCGGAACAGCGGGAACTTGAGCAGCTGCAGGTCGCGGTTGTAGCCCGAGGGCAGCTTGGCGTACACCGCGAGCGCCTCGGTGAGGCAGCCGAGCGCCGTAGCCGAGCGGCCGCGGATCAGCTCGAATACGTCCGGGTTGCGCTTCTGCGGCATGATCGAGGAGCCGGTGGTGAAGGCTTCCGGCAGCGCCAGGAAGCCGAACTCGCGCGTGGCGTAGAGCAGCACGTCGGCGGCGAGGCGGCCCAGGTCCTGCATGAGGAGCGTGATCTCGAACAGCAGCTGCGCCTCCGCCTTGCCGCGTGAGAGCTGTACGGCGGTCACCGGCTCCTGCACTTCGGTGAAGCCGAGCGCCGCGCGCGTGGCCTCGCGGTCGATGGGCAGCCCCGGCGTGCCGTAGCCGGCCGCCGATCCCAGCGGGCTGCGCGAGTTGCGGCGCGCGACCTCGAGCAGGCCCTGCGCGTCATCGCGGATCTCGGCGGCGAAGCCCCCGGCCCAGAGCGGCACCGCGCTCGGCATCGCCTGCTGCATGTGCGTGTAGCCGGGCAGCGGCGTGCCGCCTGCGCGCAGCCCGAGTTCGTCGAGCGCATCCGCCACCTCGAGCGCGCCGCTGCTCAGATCCTCGATGACCTCGCGCAGGTAGAGGCGGAGGGCGGTGAGCACCTGGTCGTTGCGCGAGCGGCCGAGATGAATGCGCGCCCCCGCGGTGCCGATGCGCTCGGTGAGGCGCCGCTCGAGCGCGGTCTGGCCGTCCTCGTCGGCGAGCTC
>DASPOP010000187.1:0-3309 GCA_035625955.1 Steroidobacteraceae bacterium
TTCGGGCCGCAGCACCCGGCCGCGCACGGCGTGCTGCGCCTGGTGCTGGAGATGGACGGCGAGGTCATCCAGAAGGCCGATCCCCACATCGGGCTCCTGCACCGCGGCACCGAGAAGCTGGCCGAGTTCAAGCCCTTCAACCAGTCGATCGGCTACATGGACCGGCTCGACTATGTGTCGATGATGTGCAGCGAGCATGCCTACGTGCTCGCCATCGAGCGCCTGCTCGGCATCGAGCCGCCGGAGCGCGCCCAGTACATCCGCGTGATGTTCGACGAGATCACGCGCATCCTCAATCACCACCTGTGGCTCGGCTCGCACGGCCTCGACATCGGCGCGATGACGGTGTTCCTGCTCGCCTTCAAGCAGCGCGAGGAGCTCATGGACGTCTACGAGGCGGTGTCGGGCACGCGCATGCACGCCACCTACTACCGCCCGGGCGGGGTCTACCGCGACCTGCCCGACTCGATGCCGAAATACCAGGCCACCAGGTGGCACTCGGCGAAGGAGGTCGCGCGCCTGAACGAAGCGCGCAGCGGCACCATGCTGGATTTCATCCAGGCGTTCACCGAGCAGTTCCCCGCCGCGATCGACGACTACGAGGCGCTGCTCACCGACAACCGCATCTGGAAGCAGCGCACCGTCAACATCGGCGTCGTGACTCCCGAGCGCGCCCTGCAGCTCGGCTTCTCCGGCCCCATGCTGCGCGGCTCAGGGATCCCCTGGGACCTGCGCAAGAAGCAGCCTTACGAGGTCTACGACCGGATGGACTTCGACATCCCGGTGGGCGTCAACGGCGACTGCTACGACCGCTACCTGGTGCGCATCGAGGAGCTGCGCCAGTCGAACCGCATCATCCGCCAGTGCGTCGAGTGGCTGCGCGCCCATCCGGGTCCGGTGATGATCGACGACCGCAAGGTGCGTCCGCCGCGGCGCGAGCGCATGAAGGAGGACATGGAGTCCCTGATCCACCACTTCAAATTCTTCACCGAAGGCTACGAAGTGCCCGAGGGCGAGACCTACGCGGCGGTCGAGGCGCCCAAGGGCGAGTTCGGCGTGTATCTCATCTCCGACGGCGCCAACAAGCCGTATCGCCTGAAGTGCCGCGCGCCCGGCTTCGCGCACCTGGCGGCGCTCGAGGAGATGTGCAAGGGCCACATGCTGGCCGACGTCGTCGCCGTGATCGGCACACAGGACATCGTCTTCGGGGAGATCGACCGGTGAGCAACGCACGCAGCAACGTCGGCATTGCCGGCACCGCACTGGTCAGCAAGCTCTCGCTGCTGTCGGAGGAGACGCGCGCCGAGATCGACCGCTGGGTGGCGAAGTTCCCGCCCGGGCGGCAGCGCTCGGCCTGCATCGCGGCGCTGCGCGCGGCGCAGGAGCAGAACCACGGCCACCTGACGCCGGACCTCATGGACGCGGTCGCCGAGCACCTCAAGCTCCCGCCCATCCAGGTGTACGAGGTCGCGAGCTTCTACTCGATGTTCGAGACTCATCCCTGCGGGCGCCATCACGTCAGCATCTGCACCAACATCTCCTGCATGCTGAACGGCGCCGAGGCGCTGGTGGCGCATGCCGAGAAGAAGCTCGGCATCCGGCTCAACGAGAGCACCGCCGACGGGCGCATCTTCCTCAAGCGCGAGGAGGAATGCCTCGCGGCCTGCAACGGCGCGCCGATGATGATGGTCGATCACGTGTTCCACGAGAACCTGACGCCCGAGAAGCTCGACCAGGTGCTGGATGAGCTGAAGTGAACGAGCTCGAGAGCAAATACGCCGAGCGGATGAACCTGGTGGCGTTCGAGCCCCTGAAGCTCGAGCGCTCGTGGACGCTGCCCACCTACCGCTCGATCGGCGGCTACGAGGTGTGGGAGCGGATCCTGAAGGACAAGCCCGACCGCGGCTCGATCATCGACCAGGTCAAGGCCGCGGGGCTGCGCGGCCGCGGCGGCGCCGGCTTCCCCACCGGCACCAAGTGGAGCTTCATGCCGCGCAACTCCCCGGTGCAGAAGTACCTGGTGTGCAACTCCGACGAGAGCGAGCCCGGCACCTGCCACGACCGCGACATCCTGCGCTTCAACCCGCATGCCCTGATCGAGGGGCTGGCGATCGCCGGCTACGCCACCAACTCGACGGTCGCCTACAACTACATCCGCGGCGAGTTCCTCGGGGAGCCGGCGCCGCGTTTCGAGGCGGCGCTGGCCGAGGCCTACGCGGCGGGATTGCTCGGCAGCAACATTCAGGGCTCGGGCGTCGACTTCGACCTGCATGCCTTCATCGGCGCCGGCGCCTACATCTGCGGCGAGGAGACCGGGCTGCTCGAATCGCTCGAGGGCAAGCCGGGCAAGCCGCGCTTCAAGCCGCCGTTCCCGGCCAACTACGGCCTGTACGGCGCGCCCACCACGATCAACAACACGCTGAGCTTCGCCTCGGTGCCGACCATCCTGCGCAAGGGGCCGGCGTGGTTCGCCGCTCTCGGACCTGCCAACTCGGGCGGCACGCTGATCTTTTCCTTCTCCGGGCACGTCGCCAGGCCGCGCAACCTCGAGCTGCCGCTCGGCACGCCGTTCGCGGACCTGCTGGCGCTGAATGGCGGCATGCGCGGGGGAGCGAAGCTCAAGGCGGTGATCCCGGGCGGCGTCTCGGTGCCGGTGGTGCCGGGCGAGATCATGATGAAGACCAACATGGACTACGACGCGGTGAAGGCGGCGGGCTCGGCGCTCGGCACCGGCGCCGCCATCATCATGGACGAGACCACCTGCATGGTGCGGGTGCTGGAGCGGGTGTCGCGCTTCTACATGTCGGAGTCCTGCGGCCAGTGCACGCCGTGCCGCGAGGGCACCGGCTGGATGAACCGGCTGCTGAAGCGGATGCTCGCGGGCGAGGCGCGGCGCGAGGAGCTCGGGCTGCTGCTCGATGTCGCCAACCGCATCGAGGGACACACCATCTGCGCCTTCGGCGACGCCGCCGCCTGGCCGGTGCAGAGCTTCCTCAGGCACTACCGCCATGAGTTCGAGTACGTCATCGATCACGGCGGGCGCAGCCTGGTGGCCGACACGCTCGGCGCGCAGGCCGCTTAACCATGGCCGACGACCTGGTCAACATCGAGATCGACGGCGTGCCGGTCAAGGCGCGCAAGGGCGAGATGATCATCCGCGTCACCGACGCGCACGGCGCCTACGTGCCGCGCTTCTGTTATCACGACAAGCTCTCAGTCGCCGCCAACTGCCGCATGTGCCTGGTCGAGGTCGAGAAGGCGCCCAAGCCGATGCCGGCCTGCGCCACGCCCGTCATGGAGGGCATGAAG
>DASPOP010000188.1:0-4035 GCA_035625955.1 Steroidobacteraceae bacterium
CCGTATCGCCAGGTGGCATTCGCTGTCACGGTACCACCTGGCGAGTTGCCGTGCGAGCTAGTGTCCGCCGCCTCCCATGCGCCAGGTGGCCGTGATGCCTACGGTGAACGGCCGGAAGGTGTAGGCGTTCTGCTGCTGCGAGGGCGATGGGTTTCCATTCAGGGGGGCGTAGGGATCGATCTGACCCAATGCGAAGTTGGTCACGGTGTGCGAGTTGAGCAGATTGTCGATGAAGGGCGAGATCTGCAGGCCACCGATGTTGATCCCGGCGCGCAGTGTCAGGAAGTTCGTCGCCGGCAGTGTGTAGCTCCCGGGGATGTACTGCGATGAGCCCGGGTCCTGCACGGCCGCCAGCCACGGATTGCGGCTCTCGTAGGTATAGTCGAGCCGCACGAAGGCCTCATGCTGGGCGATGCTGAAGCGCAGCTCGGGACCGATCGACACCGTCCACGGCGGATTGGTGCCGGGAGCGTAGTCGATGGCTGCCTGGCCGGAGATGGCATCGCCGTTGAGCGCGAGCGGTGGGGCACCGGCGGCCGGCGGCGCCGAGTTTGCGGTGTAGCGCGCCGAGGTATAGCCGACCGCCAGGTCGACGAACAACGGGCCGGCCGCCACCTCCGCCTGCAGATCGAAGCCCTTGGCGGCCGCGGTGCCGAGGTTGTCGGTGAACTGCAGGCCGCAGGCGCCGGCCACGTAGACGCTCTGCTGGATGTTGTTCCATTTGATGTAGTAGACGCTGGTGGCGATCCGCAGGACGCCGCCGAAGGCGTTCTTCGAGCCGATTTCGTAGTTCTGCGTGCTGTCCGGCGCGTAAATCAGCGGCGCACCGTTGGGGAAGCCCTGCTTGGTGAGGTCGTTGTTGCAGTAGGCCGGCAGTTCCGGGTTGCCGCCGCCGACGCGGTAACCCTTGGCATAGCTCACGTAGAACATGTTGCCGGGATCGGCCTGGAACGAGAGGCTCGCTTTGGGTGTGTTCGGGTTCGAGCTGGTCGAGGCGCTGCGGCCCTTGCCGGGAATCTGCACGCCGTTCACCGGCGTCGGCCCGAAGTTCTCGAGGCCGTCGGCGTAGTTGTCGATCTCGAAGGTCGTATGTGAGACGCGTTCGCCGACCGTCAGCCGCAGCCGGTCGGTGAGCGCGTAGCTGAGCTCGCCGTAGAACGCGACCTGCTGGTCGTAGGTCGTGTTGCTGTTGTAGTAGATGTCGCAGTTGGGGATCGCCGTGTAGCTACCCTGGCCGTTGCAGGCATAGGGCACGACCAGGTTGCCGTTGACGTCGGTGAAGGCGTAGTTCGGCGTCGCCGGCACCCCGTACAGATAGTTGAAGAAATTGTCGATCTGCGGGTCGATGAGCTCCTCGATGCTGCGCTCCTTGGCGTACTGCCAGAATACGCCCGCGGTCCAGTGCAGCCGCTCGTTGGGGTCGGCTGACTGCCAGCGCAGCTCCTGCACCCAGCTGTCCTGGGTATTGGTGATGACGTTCGGCGTCGAATAGTTGCTGAAGCCCGCCGGCAGATGGATGCCGTTGGCATCGATCAGCGGATACCAGTCGCACGGCATGGTAGTCGCCACCGACGTCGGCCCGCAGCCGAAGAAGGAGAAGTTATTGGGGTTGCCGTTCGGGCCGTTCCAGCCGAGGCTCTGATAGTAGAAGAGATCGTAGACCGTGCCCTGATAGCCGGTTTCCTCCCAGCGGTGGTACGCGGAGGCGTTGTAGATGATCACGCTCTTGGCGAGATCCCACTGCAGCTTGAGCGCCGGCAGGAAGTACTGGTCGGTATCGGGGATGCGTTCGGGGGTCGCGGTGTTGAACTGTCCGGCGCCCGGGTTCGAGTAGGCCGGCCAGTAGGTCGGCATGTCGTGGAGCATGCGGTTCTGGTAGATGAGGCTCGGCGTCACCGTGAAGCCGCTCACCGGCTGCCACAGGCCGACGAGGCGCAGCACCAGGCTGCGCGCCCAGTCCACATCGCTCTCGGTCTTCGCGCCGGTGGTGGGATCGACCCGGTTTACCCAGCCGCCGTCGTAGCGATACCAGGCGCTCGCGCGCCAGCCGAATACACCGTCGGCCGAGGGCTCGCCGTGGGCCACGCCGAACTCGTAGCTCGGCTCGCCGTAGCGGGTCCAGGCCGCCTCGGTGCGCACGTAGGTGCTCTCGGAGGTGAGGCTCGGCTGCGTCAGGATGTAGCGCACCGTGCCACCCTCGGAGCCCGAGCCAAACAGCGTCCCCTGCGGGCCGCGCAGCACCTCGACACGCTCCAGGTCGAAGGTCTTCGGCAGCGTGTCGTCCGGGTTGAAGCCGACGCTGCGCATCTGGATCGGCGTGTCGTCGATATAGATCCCGGTCGTGCCGGCGCCTGCTGAAGAGGAGATGCCGCGGATCGAGATGGCGTTGGTGCCGGAGTTGTCGATGGTCACGCCCGGCACGAAGCGCACGATGTCCTGCATGTCCTTGATGCCGCGGTCGTCCATGTCCGACTGAGTGAGCGCGGACACGCTGATCGGCACTTTGCTGAGCGACTCCTCACGCCGGGTCGCCGTGACGATGACTTCCTGCAGCGGGCGCTCGGCCTCCGTGGTCGCGGGCGCGCTCGGCCCTGCCGCGGGGCCCGCGGCGGCGGCCTCATCGGCGTGCAGATTTGGAAGCGGCAGCGCCGCGCATAGCATCGCCAACACCAGCGAGCCGAGCCTGGTCGTTTTATGAGTGGCGTTCATGTGTAACTCCCCTCTTCTTCAAGCTTCTCGAGTGCGTCGAAACTCACGACTGCAGCAGCACGGCGGCATCCGCGTCCCAGCTGACGAACACCTCGTCGCTCCAGTCGATCGCCCATTCCGAGGTACGCCGCTCGTTTTGCGAGAACGCGGTGACGACCTTGCCGCTCGTGGTCTTGATGCGGTAAGTGGAGCGGTTGCCCAGATAGCCGAGCTCCCACACCATCCCGCGCAGCTGATTGACGCGCGCGCCGCCCGGCGGCTGCTTGCCGAGCCGGATCTTCTCCGGCCGCAGCGACACCCACACGCGCTGGCCGGGCGCGAAGCGCCCGTCCTCGTCCACCAGCAGGTCACAGCCGGTCTCCGGGCAATGCACCGTAATGAGGCCCGGCTCGCAGCGGGTGACGGTCCCCTCGAAGAGATTGGTGGTGCCGACGAAGTCCGCCACGAAGCGGCTCGCGGGAAACTCGTAGATCTGCGACGGCGTGCCGACCTGGACCACCTTGCCGTGGTCCATGACCGCGATGCGGGTGGCGAGCGCCATGGCCTCGTCCTGGTCGTGCGTCACGACGATGAAGGTGATGCCGACCTTGTACTGCAGGTCCATCAGCTCGAACTGCGTCTGCTCGCGCAGCTTCTTGTCGAGCGCCGAGAGCGGCTCATCCAGCAGCAGCACCTTCGGCCGCCGGATGAGCGCGCGCGCCAGCGCCACGCGCTGGCGCTGGCCGCCGGAGAGCTGGTGAGGCTTGCGCGTCGCGACGTGCGCGAGCTGCACCATCTCGAGCGCCTCGTGGATGCGGCTCTTGCGCGTCGCGGCGTCCATCTTCATGCGGCTGATGCCGTAGCCGACGTTGCGCTCGACCGTCATGTGCGGAAAGAGCGCGTACGACTGGAACATCATGTTGACGGGCCGCTCGTAGGGCGGCACGCCGCTCATCGGTACGCCGTCGATCAGGATGCGCCCGGCGGTGGGCTCGGCGAATCCGGCCAGCATCCGCAGCAGCGTCGTCTTGCCGCAGCCCGAGGCCCCGACCAGCGCGAACATCTCGCCCTTGAAGATGCTGAGGCTCACGGCGTCGACCGCGGTGAAGCCGCCGTAGGTCTTGCTCACCCGCTCGATCACGATCTGCGGGATGGCGTTCGGGTCGAGCCAGGGGCGGTCGGCGCTCTGCTTCTCTTGGCTGGCGATCATGCGGAGTCCCTCAAAACTCTGCCGGGGGCGTGGCGCGCCGCCGCTCAGGCGCAAAGAAGGGTCGCTCGACCACGCGCGCACGCACCACGCGCCGCTCCCATACCAGCTCGCGGTTCAGGTAGATCTCGGCCCACAGA
>DASPOP010000189.1:0-16837 GCA_035625955.1 Steroidobacteraceae bacterium
CTCGCCGGTACGTATCTCCGCGGCGGCGAAGCCGCGGCTCGCCTGCTCGAGCCGCTCACGGGCTGCGCTCCAGCGGCCCTCATCCATGTCGAGCTGCCCGAGCATCATCAGCGAGTCGTCGCGGTAGGTCGTGTCGCCGCCGCTGCCGACGCGACGAATGACCTCCTCGAAGCCGGCACGTGCGCCGGCGGCGTTGCCGCGATCGCTCTCGATCAGCGCGCAGGTGAAGCCGCTGTACACCGCGAACTGCGGGTCGCTGGCCGTGGCGGCTTCAGCCTGTGCGCGGGCGCAGGTCTCGCGCGCCGCGTCGAGCTCGCCGCGCATCCTCTGCACGTCGGCGATGTTGGTGAGCGGCCAGGCCGTCTGATGCCCGGCGCGCGCAACGAGCGCCACGACCTCGCGATATTCACCGAGCACCTCGTCGCTCGCGGCCTCATCGGAGGCGATCGTGGCGAGCGCCTGGATGTTCCACGCCTGCAGGCCGAGGTCGCCGATCTCGCGGGCGAGCGCCAGCGAGTCCTTGGCCGCCGCCTGCGCACCGTCGCGATCGCCCGCCGTCCACAGCATGCCGGAGAGGTCGCGGTAGACGGCCGCGATCCCCGCGAGGTCGCCGATGCTGCGATCGAGCTCCATCGCCCGCTGAAATTCCTCGCGCGCCTCCTGCGCGCGGTCGAGATTGCCGAGCGCCTGCGCGAGGTCGGTGCGTGCGGCCGCCTCGCCGCGCGGATTGCGGATCGAGCGGTAAGCGCTGATTGCCGCGATGAGGCTCGCGCGGGCTTCCTCATTCTTGTTCAGATGCGTGCGCGCGCCGGCGAGGGTGAGCTCGGCGTCGGCGACGAGTCCGGCGGCGTCGCGCTGCTGCGCGAGACGCAGTGCTGCCGCGGCGTGCTGCTCGCTTCCCCTGGCGTCATCCAGCGCCGCCGCGACGCGCGCCGCGGCCAGCTCGACGCGTGGATCATCAGCGGCCCCCGGCAACCGCTCGAGCTCGTGCAGGGTCGCCTGCGCGCCGGGGATTGCGCCGGCTGCGATCTGCGCGTCGATCGCCTGCAGGCGGTACTCGATGCTCGCGAGCCGCAAGTGCGCGAGCGAGAGCCAGGCGGCGGCGGCCTTACTCCATTCGGCGTGCGCGCCGTCGACGACCGCCTCGGTTTGCAGGCGCTGCTCGGGCGGCAGGTTCACCGCCTTCTGTGCCGCCTGCTCGGCGGCCGCCAGCGCCTTATCGCGGTACCCGAGCGCCGACCACGCCTGGGCGAGGTACGCATAGGCGGGCGCGTAGCCGGGCGCTTCGGCCACCGCTTCGAGGAGCTCGTCACGCGCGCGTGCGGCGTCGTAGTGCTGCAGGGCATCGAGGGCAAAGCCGAGCCGCCGCGCCACGTCGAGACTCGGGGGCTGCGCATTGGCGACGAGGCCGAGTGTCTGTGGATCCGGCGACGCACCGCCGAGCTTGCTGCGCAGCGTCGCGCCGGCCTGAGTCGCGAGCGCGATCAGACCCGACACCTGGGATTGATTCGAGACGCTCGCCACGAGCGCGCCGGTGCGCGTGTCCTGCAACGCGATGTCGACTCGCAGCGGCGCGTCGTCGGCGGAACCGGCCACCAGATAGCTGCCGCTGATCGCGTAATCCGCATCGAGCCGCTGACGCAGCCGCGTCAGAGTCGGGGCGGAGTAGCCGCCCGCCGCCGGCGCCGACAGGTCGGAGCTCGCATCGCGCACCAGCTCGTCCGGCACCACCTGCAGGCTCTCGGCGACGCCGAGCTCGGCGCCGAGCATCTCGCTCAAGGCGGGTGCCAGCCAGGCGTCCTTCGGGTTGCGGGAGAGATTGCTGAAGCCAACCAGCGCGACGGTGTGGCCGCGGTGGCCCGTTGAAATTGCGACCCGGGGCGAGACCGCGAGCCGCCAGCCAATGCCGGCGATGAGGAGCGCTGCGGCCACACCGCCCATCACGGCCCGCCGGCGGGTGAGGCGCCAGCGCACAGGCGGCGCGGCAGCCGTTGCGACGGGCGCGGCGTCGGCCGTGGGTCCCAACGCGGCGCCAGGGAAGGGCGCGGCCGCCGCGGTCTCTCCCGGCGTCTCGCCCGCGATCACCGCTGCGATGAAGCGGTAACCCGCCTTGGGCACCGTTTCGATGAAGCGGGAGTCGTGCTCGCCGTCGCCGAGCGCTTTACGGATGAGCCAGATGTGCTTGGTGAGGTTGGACTCGTCCACGTAGCCGCGCGGCCAGAGGAGCTTCATCAGCTCGTCCTTGCCCACGACGTGACCCGCGCGCTCGACGAGCAATACGAGCGTGTCGAACACCTTGGGGGTGAGCGCGATGGGTTTGCCGGCCTCGGACAGCCGCCGCTCCGCCGGCTCGAGCGTGAAGCCCGCGAATCGATACACCTGCTTTTGCAACGCGGACATGCACTTAACGGCGTCGGTCGGTCGGCAGGAAGTTTGCCAGAAAAATGCCAGCCGGACGGCAGCGACAGAATGGCCGGCGCAGCCTCAGCCTCCCGCCCCGTCAATCGTTCGCACCGGCAAGGGGAGGAGAGGATGTTAACAACGCAGCGTCGTCGGCTCCGGCGGCTCGGACTGCTGCTCGGACTGCTCGCGGCCACTCTCCCGGCCGGCGCCGCGCTCGTGAGCGCCACCACCCTGGCACCGGCCCCCGCGGTCCACGAGGTCGACTGGCGAGCAAGTCCGCTCGATCTGAATCTGCGTGGCTTCAACGGCGAGCGCTTCCGCTTTCGCTGCCCGCCGGGTAAGCCCGTGCGCGGCCAGGTGATCGGCAGCGGTCCCTACACGGATGGCTCCTCGATCTGCGCCGCCGCGGTGCACGCGGGCGAGATCCGCGCCGCGAGCGGGGGCCTCGTCACCATCGAGGTGCGTCCCGGACAGACGCACTACGTGGGCTCGCTCAGTCACTACGTGCAGAGCGAGGACTACGAACCGTTCTGGAGCGGCAGCTTTCTGGTGATCGCACCGGAGGCTGCCGGCACCCCACCCTGACCGCGCCGGGGACCGAGAGAAGCGCGCATCGCACCAACACATTGGGAGTCACGTCATGAAAGCGACCTGGATCATCTGCTCACTGCTGGCGTTACCCGCCGGCGCGGCTGCCGCTGCCGACAGTCCCTGGAACGGCACCTGGAAGCTCGATGTCGGGAAGAGCCACCTCACCGGCCAGACCTTCACCTACTCGGAGCGGCCGGGTGGAATGCTGCACTTCGAGGACGGCAGCACCGCGAGCTTCGACTTCGGCCTCGATGGCAAGGAGTACAAGACCTGGACGAACCGGACGACCGCATGGACCGCAGCCGGCAAGAACGCCTGGGACACCGTCAGCCGCGCCGACGGCAAGGTCCGCTCGAAGGGGCACGTGACGCTGTCCGAGGACGGCAAGACGCTCACCATGACCTTCACCGGCACGAGGCCCGATGGTCAGGACTTTCATGAGGAGGACGTGTTCAGCCGCGTCAGCGGCACCGACGGGCTGGCCGGCACCTGGCGGACGACGAAGGTGAGCGGTCCAACCCAACCACAGACTTTCGTGATCTCCTCACCAGCCCCAGGCGTTCTGCACTACGAGGTTCCGGACCAGAAGGCTTCGGCGGAAGGCCGGACCGACGGTAAAGACAACCCGCTCACGGGGCCGACGACTCCCCCGGGCCTGACGATCAGCTTCAAGCGCCTGGGTCCAACCAAGATCAAGTACACCATCAAGATCGACGGCAAGCCCGACAGCATCGGCGTGCAGAGCATTGCCGCGGACGGCGCCTCCTTCACGGATACCAGCTGGAATCCGGGTCGCGAGAGCGAGAAGACCACTTCCGTCTACGTGAAGCAGTAGACCCTGCAGCCGGCCGGGCCACGCGGCCCGGCCGGTCGAGGGGCCACCACGCGGCCAAATGCCCACCCACACACTCGATTCGAGGAGCTCTCGCCGGATGAACACCGTAGCTGCACGCCTTGCCGCCGAGCGGCGCTTCTACCTCGCAGCCGCCGTCGGCATCGTCGTCATCGTGCTGGCGGGCTTCAGCATAGATATCGATCTGCTGCGCGACATGAGCGGGTTGAGCATGCTGGTGCGCCTGCACGGCGCGGTGATGCTCGGGTGGATCGCGCTGTTCGTCACGCAGACCGTACTGGTGGCGCGCCATCGCGTCGACTGGCACCGGCGGCTCGGAATCTTCGGCGCCGCGCTCGCCGCCGTGATCGTGATCGCGGACACGGCGACAGCGATCGCTGCCGTGCGCCTTGGAGGCAAGCATCTGCCGCCCGGCATGCCGGTGCCGGTATTCGTGGCGCTGGCCCTGTTCAATCTGCTGGCCTTCGCCGTCCTCGTCAGCAGCGCCATCCTTCTGCGCCGCAATGGCGCTTGGCACAAGCGCCTGATGCTGCTCGCTGCCCTGTTGCTGCTCGACGCGGCGCTGGCGCGCTTCATCAGCGCCTACACCTCCTGGGGGGTGGATCCCGCGCTGGCGCGCGATCTGCTGGTTGTTCTCTGCATCGCCATCGACACGCTGCGTCATCGGCGCCTGCATCCGGCGTTTGTGGCCGGCGCGCTGGTCGCGTTCGCGAGCGATCCCCTGGCGCATTGGGTTGCCGCCATGCCCCAGTGGGCGCGCTTTTGCGCATGGCTCGGCTGAGGCCGCAAATCCTTCCGCCGGAGGGTCCCATGAGAATGCACTACTTCCTTGCAATGATCCCGGCGCTGCTGGTCGCGCTTGCCGCCTGCGAAGGCATGGCACCGGCCGCCGATCCAGCCCGGGAAGAAGCCGCGCTCCGCGCCGACGCAGAGCACGGGCTCGCCGCGGCGCAGACGCACGACTTCGAGCGCGCGCTGATGATCACCGTCCACCGCAGGCAGTAGGCCACTGCCTCGCTGACCAGGCCCATGCAAGCTTGAGGAGATGTCATGAGCAAACGATATGTGCCTGCCTTTACTCTCGCGCTCGCGGTGCTAGTGGGCTGCCACGGCATGGCGCCACCAGTCGCCGATCCGGCCCGCGCAGAGGCCGCGATCCGCGCCGCCGATGCCCGCTGGCTTGCCGCGGCGCAGGCCCACGATCTGGAGAAGACGGTTTCCTACTGGACGGATGACGTGTACATGATGCCGCCGGGCGGACCTGCGATGGTGGGCAAGGACGCGCTGCGGAAGTACGTCGCGGGAGCGTTCGCGATCCCCGACTTCTCGATCAGCTGGGTCACCGATCACATCTGGGTGGCGAAGTCGGGTGATGTCGCCTATGCCGTTGGTACCGACACCATTCACCTGGCGACGCCCGAGGGAAAGGCAGTCGTCGAGCACAACAAGGCGGTGGCGGTGTGGAGAAAGGATCCGGACGGCTCGTGGCGGTGCGCCGTCGACATCTGGAATGCCGCAGAGCCAGCGCCGTGAGCGCCGCCAGGCTGCTGAGGCGGCTCGCGCAGGCCGGCGAATGAGTGCTAAGCCATGCCGCCGCTGACGGAGAGCACCTGGCCGGTCACGTAGGCGGCGTCGTCCGAGGTGAGGAAGGCGACCACGCCCGCCACTTCCTCCGGCAGACCCAGGCGGTTCATCGGCACCAGCCGCTCGATGGCCGCGGCATCGAACAGGCCGTCGGTCATGGGGGTGGCGATGATTCCCGGAGCGACCGCATTCACGGTCACGCCGCGCGTCGCCACTTCGAGGGCGAGCGCGCGGGTGGCGGAGTTGAGCGCACCCTTGGCGGCGGCGTAGTTGACCTGGCCCTTGTTGCCGATGAGCGCCGCGACGGAGGAGACGCTCACGATCCGGCCCCAGCGCGCGCGGATCATGGGCATGAGGAGCGGCTGGGTGGCGTTGAAGAAGCCGTTGACCGACACGTCGATCACGCGCCGCCACTGCGCGGCGCTCATCCCGGGGAGCACCGCGTCATCGTGCACGCCGGCGTTGTTGACCAGGATCTGGATGGGCCCCGAGGCGAGCACCGCCTCGAGCGCGGCGCGGGTCGCATCGGTGTCGGTGATGTCGAAGCTGACGACCTCGGCGCGGCCGCCGGCCGCCTCGACCTCACCCACCACCCTGGCGGCGGCCGCGGTGCCGCTATGACAGTGGACGTAGACGTAGTGGCCTTCGTGCGCCAGCCGGCGGCAGATCGCTCCGCCGATCGCGCCGCTGCCGCCCGTGACGAGGGCGCGCCTGCCCGCGGCGCTCATGCGTGGGTTCCGGTGCTCACCGGCTGCGCACCGAAGGCGGCATCGAACACGATGCTGGCCCGGCCGGAAAGCAGCACCCGTCCGGCGCTCGAGACGCTGAACTCGTAGAGCACCGTCCGCCCGTCGCCCGTGATCCGCTCGGCTGCCGCGATGAGCTCCTCCTCGAGGTCATCGAGCCGGCTGACGTGCAGCGCGACGTTGCGCACGCTGGCCAGATAGCCGACGGTGGCGCCGATGCTGCCGCGCAGGTGGCTCGAGACGGTGCTGGCGAGCGGCGCGCTGGCGGCGATGAGCGCCCCGTGCACCGCCATGGCCTGCGCCGCGTACTCGATGCCGCAGGCGGCGCCGAGGCGTCCATGGGCACGCAGCGGGTTGTCGGCTGCGCGATGCGTGTGGCTGCGGCAGCGGATGCGCACGGCATCCCAGGCGAGCACTTCATCGAGCAGGCACATGCGTCCCTTGTGCGGGATGTGCTGCTCGATCCACTGGCGGTCTAGTGGCATGGGCTCACCTCGATGCGCAGCCGCTGGCTCTCCAGGTAATCGAGCACGACCGCGGCGCGCTCGCTGCGCGCCAGCCGGCGCAGCAGCGGCAGACTCCTGGCCGCCGGCACCTGCGCGCGCAGCGCCTCGAGCTGCGGATCGGCGAGGCGCTCCGCGGATGCCGCGCTCAAGTCTACAGTCAGCCGTGCCATCGACCCCTGCCGTGCCGCGGGCGTGAGGAGCAGCGCCACGGCGAACGCATCCGGAATCGGGCGGACGCTGCGCATCGGCTCCGGATAGTCCGCATCATAGGCAATGAGCAGCACCGGCGTCTCATCGACGCGGATCTGCACCAGGGCCTCGAGCAGGCCGGCGCCGAAGCTCGCATCGAAGGCGCAGAGTGCGTTCGAGGCGGCGGTCGCGCCGGTCGCGATCCCCCAATAGCCGGAGGCGGCGTTGTGCACGGAGTTGTGAAAGCGGGTCGGGGAGATCTGCCGCTCGGCGCTGGCCAGCGCCTGGCAGATCTCGTGGCAGTTCTCGCCGTCACCGCCCGAGGAGGAGAACACCGCCGGGAGCTTTCCGGCATCGGCGCCGGCGCGTGCGACGGCCTCGAGCCCGACGGTGAGCGCGAGCCGCACGACCTTGCCGGTACGGCGCCGCTCGGCGGGCGGCAGGCACCCGAGCGGCGGCAACACCGTCGGATGCGGGTCATAGGCGGCAGTGCCCGCGAGCACCTGCGCGGCGCTCGGCCAGTCCGGGAGTCCCGGACCTAAGAGCGCCACGCTCTCGACCCACGCCGTGAGCGCGCCGCTCATGCGGCTCTCCCGAAGATCAGGCTGCAGTTCGATCCCCCGAAACCGAAGGAATTGCTCATGACAGCCTCGAGGGGCGCGCGGCGGTTCTCGAGCAGGTAGGCGACGCCGAGCGCGGGATCGATCGAGCGCGTGTTGACGCCGCCCGGCATGAGACCGTGACGGAGCGCGAGCGCGCAGATGACCGCTTCGAGGCCGCCCGCGGCGCCGAGCGTGTGCCCGGTCGCTCCCTTGGTGGAGCTGCCGGGAATGCGTGTACCGAGCACCGCGGCGACCGCGCGCGCCTCGGCGGCATCGTTGCTCGGGGTGCCGGTGCCGTGGAAGTTGAGGTAGTCGATCTCATCGGGCGCGAGGCGCGCTGCGGCGAGCGCCTGCGTCATGGCGGCGCTCGCGCCGCGTCCTTCGGGATGGGGCGCCGACATGTGCCAGGCGTCGCTCGATTCGCCCGTGCCGAGAAGCAGCACGCTGCCGGCAGCCGGCCGGCTCTCCGGGCGCTCGAGCAGCGCGAACGCCGCGGCTTCGCCGATCGAGAGTCCGTCGCGCTCCACATCGAACGGCCGGCAGGGAGTGCGTGCGACCAGCTGCAGCGAATGAAAGCCATAGAGCGTCGTCAGACACAGCGAATCGACGCCGCCCACGACCGCGGCATCGACCAGGCCCGCGGCGATCGCGCGCTGCGCGGAGGCGAACACCTTGGCGCTCGATGAGCACGCCGAAGAGATGACGGCCGCCGGTCCCTCGAGCCCGAGTGCGCGCCGCACGAAGGCGGCCACGGAGAAGGTGTTGTGCGCCCCGCGGTAGCGAAAGTCTGCGGGCAGGGCGCCGGTGCCGGGATCGCGCCGCCGATAGGCGAGCTCGGTCTCGAGAATTCCCGAGGTGCTGGTGCCGAGCCACAAGCCGACGCGTTTCGGTCCCAGGCGTCCCGCTGCCGTCCGCACGGCTTCATCGAAGGCGTCCTGCCGGAGGCCGAGGAGCGCCAGGCGGTTGTTGCGGCACTCGAATTCCTCGAGCTCTCCGGGCAGGCGCTCGTCGTCCACGCCCGCAACCTCACCGACGTGCGTGTCCAGGGTGACGGTCTCGAAGCGGCACGGCGCGAGTCCGGTACGCGCGCCTTCGAGAGCCGCAAACGTCGCTCCGAGCCCCCGGCCGAGACAGCTGGTGGCGGTGAAGGCGGTGAGCGCGAGCGGCGTCACGCGAGCTTGCCGACGAGGAGCACGTTGGCGAACGGCGTGCCCTGGCTCATGGGCAGCGCCTCGGTGAGGAAGCCGAGCCGCGCGAGGAGCGCGCGCCACTCGCGCGCCGGCCGGCAGGTGAGGCGCGGGAGGGAGCGCCGGCGGATGAGCGCCACGATGCGGTCGACGAGCTTGCTCAGGGCGAAGCCCACACCTCCCTCGGCGTCCCCGACCCGCAGCAGCAGCACCCCGCGGGAGCTGAGCGCAGCCCGCGCCCGCTGCAGAATCGCCTCCTGGGAGGCGTGGTCGGTGAAGTGCAGCACGTCGAGTATCACGATCGCATCGACCGAGCCGTAGTCTACGTGACGGATGTCCCCCTCGACGATGCGCGCCCGCTCGCCGAGCGCGGCGCGCGCCCGCGCTACCTCGCGCGGGTTGATCTCCACGCCGAGCAGCTCGACGGGCGCGGGCGGGGGCGGCCAGTCGTGCGGCCACCTTCCCGCGAGCCGCGCCGCCTGCGCCGCGAGCAGCCACGCTGCCAGGAGCCCCTGGCCGCAGCCGAGGTCCAGAATCCGCGCGGAGTCCTTGAGCAGCCCGCGCCGCAGGATGGCCGCGAACGCCGGGTCGCCGGCGAGCTTGCCGCGCGCGAAATGCCAGGCGAAGCGCCCCGCGGCGCGGTACGGGTCGCTGGCCGCGTCGACGAGCGAGGCGAGCATCGGGTCGCGACCGCTCATCGACAGGCCACGCGCAGCGTCACGGGCTTCAGGCCCGCCGCACGCACCGTGGCGAGGAGCGGCGGCAGCACGGCGAGAATCAGCGGAGCCCCGCTCGCGGTGCGCGCCGCGTGACCATCGTGCAGCAGCAGGATGTCGCCGGCGGCGAGGCCCCGCATGAGCCTCGCCAGCACCCGATCGGGATCGCCCGACACGGTATCGAAGCCACGCCGCGTCCAGCTCACGAGCTCAAGGCCCGCGCGGGCGAGCTCGGGCTCGAGGAAGGGGTTGCGCAGCCCCGCGGGCGCGCGGAAGAACCGCGGCGCGGCACCGGTGGCGAAGGCGATGGATTCCTGTGCGCCCGCGATCTCGGCGCGCAGCGCCCGGGGACCGAGGAGCGAGAAGCGATGCAGGTGGCGCTGGCTGTGATTCTCGAGGCCGTGGCCGCGCGCGACGATCTCGCGCGCAAGCTGCGGGTGGCGCGCGACGCGCTCGCCGACACAGAAGAAGCTCGCGCGCACGGCGTGTCTGTCGAGCAGCGCCAGCACCGCGGGCGTCACCTCGGGGTCCGGACCATCATCGATCGTGAGTGCGATCTCGCCGCGCGCCGCCGCGCCCGGCGGCAGGCGGGTGAGATTCGGGCCGAGGAGCGAGGCGCGGGGCCAGAGGCCCGCCGCGGTGAGTGTCAGGTGATCGGCCACCACCGCCGCCAGCGCCCAGGGCCAGAGCTGCGGCTTGAGGAGCAGCGCGCCGGCGGCGGCCGCGTGCAGCGCCACCGATCCCCGGATGAGGGCCGAGGGGTGGAAGCGGCGCTCGAGTGCCTCAGGCGGCTCGTCGCTGGAAGCGGGCATCGAGAAATCTCTCCCACAGTGTCCGCCACACCGGCCACTCGTGGCCGCCGGGCACGAGGTCGACGCGCCCGGCAGGCAGCGCGGCAGAGAGCAGCCGGTGGCGCGCGCCGAAGCGGTCCTCGCGTCCCAATCCTAAGTGAATCGGCGGGGCACCGTGCGCGTGCAACTTGATGAAGCGCCAGATGCGCCGCTCCTCGTCGTCCTCGGCCAGCTCGCCCGGCTCCCAGCCCGGGACGCCGCCGGCGCGCTCGATTTCCTGCGTCACGATGTGGCTGCCGAGGTAGGGGGCAAAGAGGCACAGCCCATCGAGCGCGCGCGCCTCACGCTCGGCGCAGGCGAGCGCGATATAGGCACCGAGCGAGATGCCGGCGAGCCACAGCTCGTTGCAGCCGGCGCCGCGGGCGGCGCGCATGAGCTCCTCGAGGTGCGTGAGGACACTGCGGTCGCTGACCGACCTGAAGCGCATCTCTACCAGCACCAGGTCGAGATCGAGGCCGCGCGAGCGCACGGCATCGTGAAATCCCTCGCGCAGGAAGTCCTCCGGTCCCGAGTAGGCCGGCGGCAGGAGCAGCATCCGCCGTGCCGCCAACTGCCCGGAGCGCGCCGGCGCGAGGATCTCGCGCGTCATCGGGCGGGCGCCGCAGCCGCCGCCGGTGCGGCGGGAGCCTCGAGCCGCGCGAGCCACGCAGAGTAGAGCAGCGCCAGCAGCGCGCCAGGGGCCACCGTGCGGCCGAGCGCGGCCAGCACCGGCACGGCCGAGAACGCCAGCACGCCGAAGCCGGCGACCGTCGCGAGGTTCGCGATGACGAGCGAGGCGAGCGTCCGCGGTACGGCGGAGGGCTCGCGCCGGGCGAGGCGATCGAAGAACAGGGCGTAGTTCGAGCCCACGGCGATGGTGAGGAGCATGCCGACCACATGCAGGATCCCGAGCCGCCCGCCCGCGGCCGCGAGAGCGGCGGCGACGGTGAGCACCGCGAGAGCGAGAGGAGCCACGACCCGCAGCGCCCGCGCCGGCGACAGTGCCCATGCGAGGAGCACACAGATGGCGGCGAGCCCGGCGAGCGACAAGGACACGGCCTGGCGCAGGTAGTGCGCGTAGAGCGCATCGGCCTCGGCCTTGAGATCGAGCAGGGTCGCTGCGGGCGTTGCCCCGGCGACCGCGGCACGCAGGCGCTCGAGAGCCGCGGGAGAGAGATCGCCGCCGCCCGGGCCCGTGATCGGAAGATAGGCCGTGACGGCGGGTCCCGAGCGCTCGAGCAGCGCATCGAGCGCGGCGCCCAGCGGCGTGCCGGCGAAATCGGCCGGCGTCACGGGAGCTGCGGTGCGCGCCTGCTCCACGTCGTGCAGGAAAGGTGCGAGCCGCGCCGCGCTCACCGGCAGCCCCACGAGCGCCTCGGCGAGACGGGCGGCGAGCGTTTCGGGCGCCGGCAGGCTCGCCCGGCGGGCGCGTTGCGTCGCAGCGTCCGGGAGGTAGCGGGTCGGCGTCTCGAAGCCCCCGATCACACCCTCCGCGACGAGTGGAGTCAGGCGATCGGCAACCGCTTGCGCCGCACTGAGCGCCGCATCGAGGCCGGGGGCGGAGGCGATGATCAGGTAGCGCGCGTCGGGCGCACCGAGGTCGGCGCGCAGGCTGGCGTCGAGCTGCTGCTCGCCTTCGGGGATCGGACTCAAGTCCGACAGCTCGCGGCTGAAGAGCGCGGCGCGATCCGCGTAGAGGATGAGGACGGCGACGAGCGGAATGAGCGCGAGCGCGATGCGCGCCGGCCGGATCGAAGACAGCGCCCGCCAGAGCTGCGTGCCGAGCGCGGTGAGGTCGCGCGTCTCGAGAGACTTCGGACGCCACTCGGGCAACACCCACCGGGTCACGAGTGCCGCCGCGATGAGGCCGGCGATGGAATAGAGCCCAAGCTGCGCGAGTCCCTGAAAGCCCGAAGGCACGAGCGCCGCGAAGCCGCACACCGAGGTCAGCATGCCGAGGCGGATCGTCGGCCACACCGTGGCTCGCCAGTCAGCGCCGGGCGCTCCCTGGACGAAGAGATAGATAGAGTAGTCGACCGCCTCGCCGATCAGCGTGACGCCGAAGCCGAGCGTGATGCCGTGCACGGTGCCGAAGCCGAGAGCCACGGCCGCAACGCCGGCGAGCGCGCCCGAGGCCACCGGGAGGAAAGTCAGCAGCAGAGCGGGCAGAGAGCGCCAGGCCGCGAGCAGCAGCGCCGCGATGAGGATCGTGCCGAGACCCGAGAGCCGGATCACGGAATCCCGGATCAGCTCGCGCGAGGTGACCGCGAACACCCCGGGTCCGCTCATGCGCAGGGCCATGGCTCCCGGCGCTGCGGGCAGGGCGCCTGCAGCGGCGGCGAAGGAGCGGCGGATCGCGCCGCAGGCGCGCTGCTGTCCGTCGGTGTCGGATCCGGCGGCGCGGGTCTGCGCGATGAGGAGGGCCCGCTGGCCGTCGCGCGAGCTCCACACACCGCCCGTGGTGGGCAGGCTGCGCTCGCCGAGCGCATCGAGAACGTGCAGCGTCTCGCCGGTAGGATCGCGCGGGAACAGATTCTTCGCCGCGAGTCCCTCGGGCGAGGCGAGCACGCCGAGCGTGTCGTCGATGGCGGCACGCAGCCCGGCCGCCGTGAAGCGCTCCGGCGTGACCGCATCGCTCAAGAGATACCGGTGGGCGCTGAGGAACGCCGCGGTCTCTTCGAGGCCGGCCCGATCCCCGTCGCTCACCCCGACAAACTCCGGATCCGCGCGCAGCCGCTGCGCGAGATCGGCGGCGAGGCGCGCGCGCCGCGCGGCATCTGCGCCCTCGATCGCCACCATGATGACCCGCGAGGCGAGACCGGTGCGCAGCTCATCGACCAGCAGCCTCTCCCGGGCCGTCGGGGTGCGCGGCAGGAAGGCCGAGAGATCCGCGGTGTAGGTCGCGCGCGCGACTACGCCTAAGGCGAGCGCCGCCAGTACCGCGAAGACCAGCGTGCCGGTCCAGCCGGCGCGCGTCACGGCGCGACTTCCGGGCCGATGGTGAGGAGCGAGCGATCGCCGTCGGCCAGGAGGATCTCGACCGTCCTGAGGCTCGCGCTCTCGCCGCGGATGATCACCCGGGTGACCGCGCGCGCGGCCTCGGGGTCCCGCGGCGTGAGCTCGAGCGTCCAGCGCATCGCATCGCCCTCGAGCCCGACGCTGAAGATGCGCTCGAGCGTGGCGCGGTCCCCGCTGAGCGTCGCTCGCAGGCTCTCGAGGAGCGGGGCGACCTGTGGCCAGGCGGCGAGCTCGACGGTGCGGGTGTGCTTACCCCGGGTCGCGCTCAGGACTCCGTGCGCGAGCACCAGCGTCTCGGGCCGCGGTTTCAGGATCCGCTTCTCGAGGCGGTCCGGTGCCTCGTAGAGCAGCTCCCCCGAGGACTCGAGCGGGCGGTCGAGCACGGCGAGATGCTGCACCTCGGTGAAGGTGACGTGCCCACTCGGCCGCGCGGCGAGCTCATGCATCAGTGCGTCGAGCGCATCCGGGCCCGGGGAGGACGGGGCGGCGGCGAGCTGCGCAGCCAACGGCGCGGCGAGCGCCACGAGGAGCGCCCGGACAGTTGAGCGCGGGCCACGAGCGCTCACGCCGCGGCTGCGGGAGCCGCGCCCGCGCCCTCATGCCAGAAGTCGTAGAAGTTGCACCAGTTGTAGGGATCCGAGCGGCAGCATTCCTCGAGGAGTGCGGCGTAGCGGCCGATCGCCGCCTGCACCTGCGCGTCGCGATTGCCGCGCGGCAGGTTGGAGAAGTCCGCGACCTCGCGGAACACCACGTGATAGCGGTTGGCGCCGCGGTAGAGGCCCGCCATGAAGAAGACCGGGCGCCTGAGGGCCGCGGCGGCACGCATCGGACCGGAGGGAAAGAGCGCCGGGCTGCCGAGAAACTGCACGCGCTGTGCCGGCGCCTCGCCGATGGTGCGATCGGCGAGCATGCCGACGAAGCTGCCCGCCTCCAGGCAGTCGCGGATCCGCAGCATCGCGTCGAGGTGGCCGAGCGGGATGATCTCGGGTGCCGCTGCGGGGTTCGACACCGTGAACATGTTCAGCCGGGTGGCGGCGTCCTCGTACATGGCCATCGCGACGCGCAGTCCCGGCTGGCGCCGCCCGATGGCGCTCATGATCTCGAAGCTCCCGAGGTGGGCGCCGAGAAGAAACGCGCCGGTCCCCCGCGCCACCATCTCGCGCAGCAGCTGCTCGCCCTCGACCGTGACGTCGAAGAGCTCATAACGCTCCCGCGCGAGATACAGCCGATCGAGGATGGTCGAGGAGAAAGTGAACACCTGGCGGAAGACATCGGCGGCGGTGGGCTCACGGGGGAGTACGCGCCGCAGGTACTCGCGCGCGAAACGCCGCGCCCGCGGCGCAAACAGGAAGAAGTAGGTGACGATGCCACAGAGGAGAACGCGGGCCGTGCGCCGGCCGAGGGCGAGCGAGAGAAAGACCATGGCTCTGATGAGGGTGGCGCTGCCGCGCTCACGCGCGCCGGCCCAGTGCGCATCGCTGGTGCGCGGCTCGGAGGCGGTGCCCGCGGCCGCGCTGCGCAGCGCCCCGGATGGGCGCAGCACGCCCGCCGCCACCGGGCGTCCGGCACTCGAGATTGCGAAGCGGATCGAGCCGTTCGGCAGCGGCTCGTGCTCGAGCGTCAGGGTCTCGCCCGGCTGGACGGGCTTCAGGAACTTGGCGGCACCGACGGTCCAGCGCACGCTTAAGCCGCCGTTGGCCTGCTCGACTACCCGCAGCGTTTCATCGAGCAACACCACGCCCGGCAGCACGGGGGACCCCGGAAAGTGGCCGGCGAGCGCCGGATGCCGGGCATCGATCGTGAAGGTGGTCGCCGCGGCCACAACTCACACTGCGCGCGCCGGCTTCGGCTGCGCCGCCGCGAGCGAGCGCAGGGCCTCCTGCGGAAGCTTGCCGGCGCTGGTGCGCGGCAGGCTCGGCACCAGCAACAGCGGGCGCGGCAGGAACACCGGATCGACGCGCCGGCGCAGCTCCGCGGCGATCGCCGCGGCGTCGAGTCCCGGCGCCACGACACAGGCTCCGACCCGGCTCACGGTGGCATCGCCACCGGCGGCCTCACTGTGAAAGAAAGCGCCGTCGAGGACGCCGGGGATGGAGTTGAGCTGATGGTTGAGGTAGGCGAGCGAGCTGCGCTTGCCGGCGATGTTGACCAGGTCCGCCAGGCGCCCATGCAGCAGGAAGCGACCGCGGCTCAGGACTTCCAGACGATCGCACATGCGCGTGGGCTGCTCGATGTGACCGCCGTGCGCCCAGGTCTCGCCCGCGCGCGGCTCGAGCGTGACCTCGGGCCACAGGCGCCATTCCGCCGTCGCCGTCGTGCGGCGCACGGCGATCGAGCCGGTCTCGGTCGTGCCGTAGATCTCGAGCAGGCGAGTCCGGCAGCGCTGCTCCACCTCGGCGGCCAGCTGCGCGGATAACGGCGCGGTCGCCGACACGATGAGATCGGTGTCGGGAATCGTCAGGCTGGCCGCCATGAGCGCGCGCAGGTGTATGGGTGTCGTGATGAGGACGCGCGGCCTCGGGACGGAGGCCAGCACGGCGCAGATGTCCGCCGGATAGAAGGGCCGCTCGGCGGTGAGCGCGTTGCCGCTGGCGAGCGGCAGCAACACGCTCGCCTCGAAGCCATACATATGCTGCGGCGGTACGGTGGCCACGATGGCATGCGATATCCCGTCCGCCAATCCGAGCCGCGTGGCCTCGATACGCATGCAATCGACGAGCCTGCCGAAGGTCTTCTCATGCGGGACGGGGGTTCCCGTCGACCCGGAGGTGAACACCCAGGCCGCGCGCTGGCCAGCCTCGATGCGGGGCACGCGTGCGAGGGTGGAGCATGTGAGGGTGGAACGTGTGAGGGTGGAGCTCGCCCCGCCGGAGTGGGCGGCGGGGGCGTCCGGAAAGCGCAGCTGCGGCAGCTCGACGTCGCAATCGTCCTCGTCGGTCAGGCAGAAGGCATCCGGGGCGAAGCTCCTGAGGTGTGCGATGACCTCCGGGGTACGGGTCGACGGCAGCAGGCTCACCTTGCCGGTCGCGAGCGCCGCCGCGAGACCCACCGCGAAGCGGTAACGATCGCCACAGACGTTGAGAAGGCTCCCGCCGGCACGCAAAGCGGCGCTCACGCGCCCGACGTCGGCGAGGAACTGCCTGACGAGGATCGGCGCCCCGGCGCGGTAGGCGAGCACCGCGTCGGCCGATGCATGCGCGATCAGCGGCAGCGTGGCCAGTTGATTACTTCGTCCTGTGTGCGTTGACGTATTCGGCGAGGTGGCGGAGCGAGGCGAAGATGCGCTCGTTGTCCTCGCTGTCGGCGCGCAGCTGCACGCCGTACTGCTTGGATACCACCAGGGCGATTTCCAGGATGTCGATCGAGTCGAGGCCCAGCCCTTCGCCATAGAGCGGTTGGTCCGGGCCGATATCGGCCGCAGAGACCTCGAGATTCAGGGCCGCAACGATGAGGCCGGCGAGCTCGCGGGTGAGAGCGGTGATGCCCGCAGATCCAGCGGGCTGCCTGAGGGATGACACGTTGTCGGACATTGCTGACTAAAGCGAGTTGAAAACAGTGGCGGCCATTATACAAGGGCAGGTCACAAGGCAACCACTTGCCGGAACCGACGCC
>DASPOP010000190.1:0-5385 GCA_035625955.1 Steroidobacteraceae bacterium
GGCGTTCCACGTCGCGTGCAACACCGCCGCGCACAGAGGCAGCACGATCACGAGCGGGCTCGGGCTCATGGGCTCGCCCGCTGCGCAGGCCTGATGGCATCATGCCGGCCGTGAGCCGCATGACTTCGATCCGCGCCCGGCGTGCGGGTATCGCCGCGGCCTGCGCCCTGACACTTGCCTGCTGGGGTGCCGCGGCGCTCGCCGCGCCGCCGCCGGCAGCGGAAGCCACGGCCGCCGTGGCTGCGCCCGATCGTTACGGCGCCGACACCGCCGCGCACATCCTCGGCGTCGGCGGCAACGCGGTCGACGCCGCGATCGCGGTCGCCTTCACACTGGCGGTGACTGTGCCTGAGGCCGGCAACCTCGGCGGCGGCGGGTTCGCCACCCTTTGGATCGACGGCAAGGCTTACTTTCTCGACTACCGCGAGCGCGCCCCCGCCAGTGCCAGCGCGGGCATGTATCTGGATGCTGCCGGCAACGTGGTGCCGGACGCGAGCACGGTGGGCGCCGGCGCCGCAGGAGTGCCCGGCACCGTGGCCGGCCTGTGGGAGCTGCACCGCCGTTTCGGCAGGCTTCCCTGGCGCGTCGATCTCGAGCCCGCGATCCGCTACGCCCACGAGGGCTTTCGCGTAAGCCCCCTGCTCGTCGCCCTGCGCGACACGCGAGCCCGCGAGCTCCACGGACGCACCAACCTCCTCGACTACTTTGGTGCCCTCGCTCCCGAGGCAACGTTCCGCCAACCGGAGCTCGAGCGCACCCTCAGGGCGATCGCCGCAGACGGACCGCACGCCTTCTATGCCGGGCACACCGCCGACCTGATCGTCGCCGAGATGGCGCGCAGCCACGGCCACGTCTCGGCCAGGGATCTCGCCGCCTATCGGCCCGTCTGGCGCGAGCCGCTCGAGGGTGAGTGGGCCGGCTACCGCGTGATCACCGCGCCACTGCCGAGCTCGGGCGGCATTGCGCTGCTCTCGCTGCTCACGATGAAGGCCGATCTCGCCCAGCCGTTTGCCGGCGTACCGCTCAACTCCGCCCAGTACGTACATCTGCTCGCGGAGATCGAAAAACGCGTGTTCGCCGACCGTGCCTCCTACCTCGGAGATCCCGACTTCACTGCTGCTCCCGTGGCGCAGCTGCTCGATCCCGCCTACCTCGCGCGCCGCGCCCGCGAGGTGAGCACGGGGGCGCCGACACCGACCGCCGCGGTGCAGCCCGGCGCCGCCGCGCACAGCGGCGCACACCACGACACGACCCATTTCTCGATCGTCGACCGCGCCGGCAATGCAGTATCCAACACCTATACGCTGAACGACTTCTTCGGCTCGGGCGAGGTCGTCAGGGGCGCGGGCTTCCTCCTCAACAACGAGATGGACGACTTCTCGGCCAAGCCCGGCAGCGCCAACATTTATGGCGTCGTGGGCGGTGATGCCAACGCCATCGCACCCAACAAGCGGCCGCTGTCGACGATGGTGCCGACGATCCTCGTCGACCACGGGCGCGTGGCACTCGTCGTCGGCACGCCCGGCGGCTCGCGCATCGCCACCTGGGTCTTCCAGGTGATCAGCAACTGGCATGACTTTCACATGCCGCTCGCGGCCGCGGTCGCCGCTCCCCGCATCCATCACCAGCTGCTGCCACCCAACACGCTGTTCGAGGAGCCCTATGCGACGCTCGACCCGGCGGTGCGCGCGGCGCTCGTTCAGCGGGGCTATGTGTTCGTAAACCAGGGTTGGAACGGCGACATCGAAGCGATCGCCGCCGGCTCCGCCGGCATGGTCGCGGTCTCCGACCCGCGCGGGCGCGGCGTGGCGCGCGTGCTCGGCGCCCCCGCGCACTAGGGCTCCGCTCCTCAGGCACGCAATCGGCGATTCTCCGGATCGTAGAGCGGCTCGCGCGCCACCGTGGCGCGGCGCCGCTCCCCCAGGATCCCGACCTCGAGCTCCGTGCCGGGCGCGGTCAGATCGGCGCGCACGTAGGCGAGCGCGATACTCTGCCTGAGGCGGTAGCCGTAGCCGCCCGAGGTGACGAGGCCGACCACCTGCCCGCCGCGATACACGATGGAAACGGGCGCCGCGTCGGCATCGCGCGCCTCGACCAGGAGCGGCACGAAACGCTCCGGCACACCGGCGGCCGCGATCTTGCGCAGCGCCTCGCGGCCGATGAAGTCCGCGGCCTTGTCGAGTCTTACGAAGCGCCCGAGCGAGGCCGCGAGCGGCGTGTACTCGGCCGTGAGATCCGCCTTCCAGCTGCGGTAGCACTTCTCGAGCCGCAGGCTCTCGACCGCGTACAGGCCGAAGGGCCGGAGCCCGAGCTCGCGCCCCGCCTCCACCAGCCGCGCATGCACGGCCGCGAGATGCTCCATGGCGACATGCAGCTCGTAGCCGAGCTCGCCGACGTAGCTCACCCGCAGGGCGAGCAGGTCCGCGCCGCCGATCCGCAGTGCACGCGCGCTGAGCCACGGGAAGGACGCGTTCGAGACGTCCGCGTCGGTGACCTTCGCGAGCAGCTCGCGAGCGCGCGGACCCGCCAGGACCAGAGTGCCGTAACGCTCGGTCAGGTTGCTGAGGGCGACCTCACCGTGGATCGACGAGTGGTGCGCGCGCAGCCAATCCTCGTCGTGGCGTTCGGCAGACGCCGCCGACAGGAGCCAGAAACGTCCGTCGGGCAGCCGCGTAACCGTCGTCTCCATCACGATGCCGCCGCGCGGCGAACAGCCGTAGGCGAGCGTCGTACGGCCCTCGCGCGGCAGCTCGCCGGCGAGCAGATGATCGAGCCAGGCCGCAGCGCCCCGACCGGAGAGCTCGAAGCGCGCAAAGCCCGTGAGATCGAGAAGCGCCACCCCATGGGCCACCGCGGCGCACTCGCGCTCGACCGCGCGATGCCAGTGCGGCCGGTGGAAGGAGCACTCGGGACCGTCGGGGTCGCCGGTCTCGCGGTAGTACACCGCGCGCTCCCAGCCGCCGCGCGCGCCGAACACGGCTCCGCCGCGTTTCAACGTTTCATAAAGCGGGGACATCCTCGCCGGCCGCCCGGCCGGGCGCTCCTCCTGCGGATAGCCGACACCGTATTCGTTCTGATAGGTCTCGAGGGCCCTGGCGAGCGCGTAGCGCCGGTGCGCGTAACTCCCGTAGCGGCGGCAGTCGAGCGGCCAGACGTCCCAGTCCGGCTCGCCGTTCACGATCCATTCCGCGATGGCCCTGCCGGCGCCGCCCGCCTGGACGATGCCGAAGGTGAACGCGCAGCAATGAAAGAAGCTGCGCGTGCCGGCGGCCGGCCCCATCAGCGGGTTGCCGTCGGGTGCGTAGGGAATCGGCCCGTTGATGACGCGCTTGACGCCGACGCTGCCGAGAATCGGCACGCGCGCGCACGCCGCCGCGATGTAGTCCTCGAGCCTGCCCAGATCGTCCGGGAACAGCTGCTGTGCGAATTCCTCCGGAACGCCGTCCAGCCAGTGAGCGCGCGCGCTCGACTCATAGGGCCCGAGCAGCAGCCCGTGGCGCTCCTGGCGCAGGTAGTAGCTGACGTCGGGATCGCGCACCAGGGGCAGCCGTGCCGGCCCGCGCGCCGCGAGCGCCGGGATGTCCTCGGTGATCAGGTACTGGTGGGACAGCGTCGCGATCGGCAGATCTTCACCGATCATCGCCGCCACCTCGCCGCCGCGGTAACCGGCGGCGTTCACCACATACTCAGCCTCGATCGTGCCGGCCGGAGTCTCGAGCCGCCAGCTGCCCCCTGGGAGCGCGCGAATTCCCGTCACCCGAGTGTGCCGGAGGATCGTCGCACCGCGATCGCGCGCTCCCTTGGCCAGCGCCTGCGTGAGCTGGGACGGATCGATATCGCCGTCGTCGGGATCCCAGAGCCCCAGGCGAATGTCGTCGAGCTCGAGGAATGGGTGCCGCGCGCGGATCTCCGTCGGCGAGAGCAACTCGAAGTCCAGACCCAGCGCGCGCGCCTGCGCCGCCACGTGGCGAAACTCGTCGACGCGATCGGCGCTGTGCGCCAGACGGATGCTGCCGGTGCGATGGTAGGTGAGATCGGCGCCGACCTCCTGCCCGAGCCGCGCGTACAGCTGCGTCGAGTACTGCTGCAGCTTCAGCAGGCACCACGAGGCCGAGAAGTTCGGGCAATTGCCCGCGGCGTGCCAGGTCGAGCCCGCCGTGAGCTCGTCGCGCTCGAGCAGCACCACATCCGTCCAGCCGAGCCGCGTGAGGTGGTACAGCGCGCTGCAGCCGACCGCTCCCCCGCCGATGACCACGACCCGCGCTGCGGTCTTCAGCACTTCACGCGCTCGCTCGCAGGATCGTAGAACGGCCGCAACGAGACGCGCGCCGGCACGCGCTCGGCGGCGACCTCGATCTCGTAGTGCCCCGCAGCGACCCAGTCGTCGCTCACCGGCTCGCCGCCCCTGGCGACGTACCCCAGGCCGAGGGGCGCCTCCACCGTGTGGCCGAACATTCCGGAGCTGATCTTTCCCACCAGCTCCCCGTTCCGCCAGATCGGCTCGTTGTGATAGAGGAGCCGGTCGGCACGCTCGAGCGCAAACGCCGCGAGCCGCCGCCGCACGCCGCGCGAGCGCTGCTCGAGCAGCGCCTCGCGGCCGAGGAAGCCGCCGGGTTTCTCCCAGGCGACGGCAAAAGCCAGCCCCGCCTCGAGCGGCGTGTCCTCGTCCGAGATGTCGTGGCCCCAGTGCCGGTAGGCCTTCTCGATCCGCAGACTGTTGAGCGCGTGGTAGCCCGCGAGGCGCAGCCCGAAGGGCGCTCCCGCCTTCACGATCACGTCGTAGACGGATTGCGCGAACTCGCTGGGAATGTAGAGCTCGTAACCGAGCTCGCCCACATAGGTGATGCGGCTCGCGCGCACGCGCGCGTAGCCGAGGTCGATGATGCGCGAGGTGCCGAACGGAAAGGCCGCGGTCGAGAGATCCGCGTCGCTGA
The DNA here is from genome assembly GCA_035625955.1 of Steroidobacteraceae bacterium. GTDB lineage: Bacteria > Pseudomonadota > Gammaproteobacteria > Steroidobacterales > Steroidobacteraceae > 13-2-20CM-66-19. Next base: position 4,935 of record DASPOP010000190.1, read on the forward strand.
GTGACTGCAGCAGCTCGCGGCTCTTCGGCCCCATGAGCCCGAGCACCGCATAGGCCGGAGAGACATCGACCGCTGCGGCGCGCGCGTCCTCCGGAATACTGCGGCTGAGCCAGAGGAAGTCGCGGGTCTGCGTGGCGCAGGCGCTGACGATCAGATACGAGTCCTCGGCCTCGCGCGTCACGGTGAGGTCCGCCTCGATGCCTCCCCGCTCGTTCAGCCACTGCGTGTAGACGATCCGGCCGACCGGAACGTCGACGTCGTTGGCGCACAGCCGGCCGAGGATGCGCGGCGCATCGCGGCCTTTCAGCACGAACTTGGCGAACGACGACTGGTCGAACAGGCCCACCGCCTCGCGCACCGCGCGGTGCTCGGCGGCGGAAGCGCCGAACCAGTTCTGCCGCCCGTAGCTGTATTCGTAGCGCGGCTGCTCGCCGGGAGCGGCGAACCAGTT
>DASPOP010000191.1:0-2826 GCA_035625955.1 Steroidobacteraceae bacterium
ACGATGGCCTCGACGCTTTCCCGTTCGAGCCGCGGCCACCAGGCGTCGATGTTGCGCCGGGCGTCATCGAGCGCGCCGCGCGGATCGCCGAGGTGATGGCGGATCGCTCCGCAGCAGCCCGAGCTCGGGTCGATGAGCGCCTCGATGCCGATCGCATCGAGCACGCGCGCGGTCGCGGCATCGATCGAGGGCGCGAGCGCCCCCTGCGTGCAGCTGTTGAGGAGCAGTACCTTGCGGGCGTGGCTGCGCTGCGGCCACGTCCCGGCAGGGCGTGGGGGGCGGAGCGAGGCACGGAGCGAGGCCGGCAGCGCCCAGCGCAGCGTCCGGCCCACGCGCAGCGCGCTGCCGAAGAGTCCCCGCCGCGTCAGCCCCCCGCGCAGCAGAGCGTGAAGTGCGCGCGTCATCGCGGGGCGGCGCACCTGGGCGTCGACTGCGGCGCGGCCGATGTCGAGCAGCCGGCCGTACTCGACCCCCGAAGGGCAGGTCGTCTCGCAGTTGCGGCAGGTGAGACAGCGGTCGAGGTGCAGCTGCGTCACCGGCGTCGCCGGAGCGCCTTCGAGCACCTGCTTGATCTGATAGATGCGTCCGCGCGGTCCGTCGAGCTCATCGCCGAGCAGCCGGTAAGTGGGGCAGGTCGCGTTGCAGAACCCGCAGTGCACGCAGGCGCGCAGGATCGCTTCGGCCGCAGCGCCCTGCGCGGTGCCCTGGAACGTCGCTGCCAGCCTGGTTTCCATGCGCTCAGAGCCCGGCGACCAGCCGGCTCGGATTGAAGATGCCGTGCGGATCGAAGCGTTCCTTGAGGCGGCGGTGAAGGGTGAGGACCGGGGCGGCGAGGGGATGGAAGCGGCTGCCGGCGGCGCCGCCCCGCCAGTGCAGCGCCGTGCCGCCGGCGGCGGCCGCGAGGCGGCGCACATCGCTCGCGGGAAGCTCGCCCGCGTACCAGCGCAAGGCGCCTCCCCACTCGATGAGCTGCGCACCGGCGAGCGCGAGCGGCGCGGCGCTCGAGGGCACCGAGAGCCGCCAGAGATTCGGCGCGGCGCCAAACAAGGTATGTCGCTGGCTGCGCAGCTCCCGCCACCACTCGGCCGCCGCCGCAGGCGCGAGCGTCTCGCCGCCGAGCCGGGTGCGCGCGGCGCGCAGCGCGGCCGGCGCCCCCGAGAGGCGCAGGTACGCCACACCGTTCCACCAGGCACTCGCGGAGACGGGCAGCGGCTGTCCCGCCCAGCGGTTGAAGGCCTCAAGCGCCGCCGCCTCGCTGAGCTCGAAGCGCAGCGTCTGCTCCTCGCGCGGCTGCGGCATCACCTTGAGCGACACCTCGAGGATCGGACCCAGGATCCCGAGCGATCCGCACAGCAGTCGCGAGACATCGAACCCCGCGACGTTCTTCATGACCTTGCCGCCGAAATGCAGCGCCTCGCCGTCCACTGCGAGCAGCACCGCGCCGAGCACGAAGTCGCGTGCGGCCCCGGCGTGCGCGCGGCGGGGACCCGAGAGTCCCGCGGCGATCACTCCGCCGATGGTCGGATCGCCGCCGAGTGAGGGCGGCTCGAAGGCGAGGAACTGCCTGTGGTGCGCGAGCAGCGCCTCGATCTCCGAGAGCGGCGTGCCGCAACGCGCCGTGAGCACGAGCTCGGAGGGCTCGTACTCCGCCACACCGCGGTAGCCGGTGAGATCGAGCGGCGCTCCCTCGCAGCGCTCGCCGTAGAAGTCCTTGGTGCCGGCCCCGCAGAGCCGCAGCGGTTGGCGTTCGCGATGGGCTGCCATCACGGCGGCGCGCAGCTCCCCGAGTGCCCCCTCCATAGCTTTCTAGAATCTCGGCAGCTCGGGATGCGGCAGCTCGCCGCGGCGGATGTGCTGGCGGCCGTACTCGACGCAGCGCGCGAGCGTCGGAATCGCCTTGCCGGGATTCAGGAGCCCCGGCGGGTCGAACGCCGCCTTGACCGCGAAGAAGGCGGCGCGCTCGGCCGGTGAGAACTGCACGCACATCGGGTTGAGCTTCTCGATCCCGACGCCGTGCTCGCCGGTGACGGTGCCGCCGAGACGCACGCAGAGCTCCAGGATCTCGATGCCGAAGCGCTCGGCGCGCTGCCACTCGCCTTCGCGGTTGGCGTCGAAGAGGATGAGCGGGTGGAGATTGCCGTCGCCGGCGTGGAAGACGTTGAGGCACTTGAGTCCGTACTTCTGCTCCATCGTCTCGATGGCCCGCAGCACCGCCCCGAGCGCTTTGCGCGGGATGGTGCCGTCCATGCAGTAGTAATCCGGCGAGAGCCGGCCGGCGGCGGGAAAGGCGTTCTTCCTCCCCGACCAGAAGCGCAGCCGCTCGGCCTCCGAGCGCGATACCGAGATCGCAGTCGCGCCGGCGGTGCGCAGCACCGACTCGAGCGCGGCCACTTCCTCGGCGACCTCGTCCGGCGTGCCGTCGGACTCGGCCAGCAGGATCGCCTCGGCGCTGAGGTCGTAGCCCGCCTTGACGAAGGGCTCGACGGCCGCGGTTGCCTGGCGGTCCATCATCTCCAGGCCCGCGGGGATGATGCCGGCGGCGATGATCGCGGCAACGCCATCGCCCGCGCGGCCGACATCGTCGAACGAGGCCATGACGACCTGGGCCCGCTCCGGTTTCGGAATGAGCTTCAGCAGCACCTCGGTCACGACGAGCAGCAGGCCCTCGGAGCCCAGGGTGATCGCGAGGAGATCCAGGCCCGGGGCATCGAGCGCGGCGCCCCCGAGCTCGATGATCTCGCCCTCGATCGTGCAGCCGCGCACCGCCAGCACGTTGTGCACGGTGAGGCCGTATTTCAGGCAATGCACGCCGCCCGAGTTCTCCGC
>DASPOP010000192.1:0-7448 GCA_035625955.1 Steroidobacteraceae bacterium
ACCGTCATGATGGTCGCGTCGGCTTGCTGGAGGAGATGCGGCAGCAGAGCGGCAGTCAGGAGGATCGGCCCCGTCAGATTCGTCGCGATCGTCTCGATGGCGATATCCGCGGTGTTGGTGGTCCGCAGGTTCTCATTCTTCATGATGCCCGCGTTGTGAATCACTACGTTCAACGCCGGAAATCTCGCGACCACCGTCCGCGCCAGGGACTCGATGCTCGCGCGCGCGGACATGTTGACGGGGAGCTGCTGCAGGCCCTTCTCGGCCGCGAGCTCGAGTTTGCGTGCCGATCTCGCCGCGACGATCACCTTGTTACCGAGCTTCGAGAATTCTTCCGCCAGAGCCAGACCGATGCCCGAGCCGCCGCCGGTGATCAGAATCGTATTACCCGTGATCTTCATGACAAGCCTCCGTCCCGAGCTACCGTAGTGCATCGATGGCGCAGGCGCATCTCTCTTAAGGCGTGGACAGGCGCGGCCCGCCGGCACAGAATTCCAGTCCCGCCGCTCGCTCTGGAGCGGCGTTCCCGCTGTGAGATGAACCCATGAGCGGAAATCCCAGGCGCTGGCGCACCGACGGCGTGCGCATCATTCGCTCGAGCGAGCTGGACGATGCGACCGCGCAGACGCTCGGCATGCGACGCCGCGCGGCCGTCACCGCCGAGAAAACCGGCGCCAGCAAGCTGTGGGCTGGCACCGTGACGATCGATGCCAGGGCGAAGACCGGGGCACATCACCACGGCGATCTCGAGAGCGTCATCTACGTGGTCAATGGCGTCGCCCGCATGCGCTGGGGCGATCGTCTGGAGTTCATCGCCGAGGCGGGGCCTGGAGACTTCATCTACGTGCCTCCCTACGTGCCCCATCAGGAGATCAACGCGAGCGATGAGCTGCAGCTTCACTGCGTGGTGGCCCGCAGCGGACAGCAGGGGCTGGTGATCAACCTCGACATCACTCCGGTCGAGGTTCCCGAGCTCATTCGCTGGATCGACGATCTGCACAGGTAGGCCGCCTCCCGGATCGAGCGACATGGCCGTCAGGGTGCAACTCACCAGCGCCGAGGTGGAATTCGACGATCCCGGCGCCGGCACTCCGATCCTGCTGTTGCATGGATTTCCCGGCACGCGATACCTGTGGAGTCAGGTAGCGCCCGCACTCGTCGCGCAGGGGTATCGTGCGGTTGCGCCGGATCTGGTCGGTTACGGTGCATCTTCTGCCGAGCCTGGTGTACGTGTCGACATGGCGAGCCAGGCGCGCTGGATGTGGCAGCTGCTCGACAGGCTCGAAATCGAGCGCCCCTTCATCGTCGCGCACGATGTCGGATCCGCGGCGGCACAGCTCATGGTGACCGGATCGCCGGAGCGCGTTCGCGGGCTGGTGATCCTCGACGGTGTTTACGAAACGCATTGGGCGATGGAGGCCATCGAGAGTATCCGGGCGTGGAACGGCGCGGACGCCGCACGGTTGTTTCCGGTATTGGCGCGACGGCTCGGGAAGTCGGCGCACCTGCGGACGATGCTCGAGGCTTATGCGGGTGAGGCTGGCGGCGGGCGCTTGATCCGGGCCGCCCGCGATCTCGATCCGAGCCAGACGGCATCGATTCGCGGGAAATTGCGCGCCAGTCAGGTTCGCTCGCTGGTGCTCTGGGGGCGGGACGATCGTTATCTCGACATTGACGCCGTTGCCCGTCCACTCGCCGAGCTGCTGAGCGCGCCGCTCGAAATTCTCCCGGGAGGCCATTTCACCCCCAGCGACTGCCCGAGGGAAGTCAGCGAAGCCATCTGTGAGTTCCTCAAGACCGCGGGCGTCAGGGACGCGTGACTTTCCAACCAGGACGCGGGTGCAGCGGGGAACGCCGGCGCCCCGACGCGGGGCGCTAGCGGGCTCGCCGCGCTTCCCGGGCGGCGAACCAGCCCGCGTACACCACGGACAGCAGCCCGATCACGAAGATGCCGTCGAAGGTGCCGGCGCCGCCGATGGATGCAACCGGGGCGCCGAGGCCCTGGATCTTGCCGAGGTTGGTGAGGTCGGCGCCGATCAGGGTGCCGAGGCTGCCGCAGATATAGGCGAGGGCGCCGGCGTGGCGCCTCGACAGGGCGAGCGCCATGACGGTCGTGATCACGCATGGAACGAAGATCGGCTCGGCGATGCCGAGGCCGGGCACGGGGGTCGCGAGCAGGTGGCAGGCGAGCGCCACGACGGCGATGCCCCAGAGGCTCAGGGTGTAGAGCTGATTCCGCATCATCAGATAGAGCGACATGCATATCGGAATCACCGCGCCCCCCACGTTGATCGCCAGCACGGTCGCGGGCGCCGCGCGGACCACCGGGACGACATAGGGGATGCCGAAGTAGGTGACGACCTCCCGGGCGACCATGTGCTTCTCGGGCAGGTAGGCGATCGGGATGTTGATGTAGCTGCCGAGGAGCGAAGCGAGCAGCACCGCCATCATGGTGGAAGGGGCGAGTCCCATGCTGGCCGAAGCAAAGCTGAGGACGCGGGCCGCGACGAAGCCGGCGACGATCGCGAACAGCAGCGCGAGCCCCAACAGCGCCGGCGCGGCGACCGGAAAGTAATAGTGCATGCGCGATGTTAGCGTGGAAGCGCGGCGTCGTTCACGCTCCTGGCGTTCAGGTGCGCTCGAGGCCCGCCGCGGCGCTTTGAGCGCGCTCGAGAAGCCGCGAACTGCCGAACCTGTCCGTCCACACGCCGAAGCGTCCGGTCGGACCGCGCCAGCGAAGCGCCGCGACGTCGGCGAACAGATCGGCATCGGTCCTCAACGTCGCGAGCTTCTTGAAGAGGAGGGCGAGGTCGCGCCTCTCACTGAGGACCTCAGGCGGGAAGCCCTCGAGCGCGCCATACTTGTTTATGAGCCGCGCCGCGGTTACCCGCCCGACGCCCGGGAGCCCCGGATAGCCGTCGGCCGCATCTCCCACCAGCGCGAGAAAGTCCGGTATCCGCTCGGGATCCACGCCGAACTTGGCGCGTACCCCGTCGGCGCCGCGGATTTCCTTGGTTCTGCGGTCGACCTGGACGACCCGGTCGCCCGCGACGCATTGCGCGAGGTCCTTGTCCGGGGTCCAGATCGAGACCTTCAGCACGCGGGCATCGGCGGCGGCGATGCGCGCGGCGGAGGCGAGGCCGTCGTCAGCCTCGAGCTCGACCATCGGCCACACTTCGATGCCCATGGCGGCGAGCGCGTCCTCGAGCGGATGGAACTGCCGCAGCAGCGCCGGCTCGACCCCATCGCCCGTCTTGTAGCCCGGCCAGAGCTCGTTGCGGAAGGATTCGATGACGTGGTCGGTGGCGACGCCCAGGTGCGTGGCGCCTTGCTCGATCATCTGCAGGACGGTGTTGAGCACCCCGACCGCCGCCCCGAAGGGAGGATCGTCTCCCTTCGCAAAGCGGCGCAGACCGTAGAAGTGACGAAACAGCTCGTAGGTGCCATCGATGAGATGGACGATCACGAGCGCGAGGCTACCTCGGCGCGCTGGGGCGTGGCCACTCCCGGCAGCACTGCGCCGCGGGACGTTCCTGCGGAGCCTCGTTCGGCTTGCGCCGCTCGCGGGGAGCTGCGGGAAGCCGTGCGCCGCGCGGCGCGGGCGCCGTCGCCGCCGTCAGGGCCAGCGCCCGGCGCCGCAGCAGCGCGACGGCTGCGAGATAGCCGAGGAGAAAGACGAGGGTTGAGCTGACATCAAAGAGGAGGAACTGCACGACGCCACCTGCATTCAAGGACCGAGGGCCAGTCTAGTGTCCGCCCGCCCCGCAGTCGGCCTCCCGGCGAGGGATTCCAGAGAGGAAATTGGGAGGGAAAGCGTCTCCTCAATTGGAGAGATTCCGCTACAGTGGGCGGAAAAAGTGGGGGCCGGTACCGCCCGATGTCCAAGTCCATCCTCTTCCTGATCGCGCTCATAGCGCTTCCCGTGGCGATCGTTGCCCTGGTCCTCTCGGGCCGGCGGTCCCGCGGTGGGGATCGGATTGCCAGTCGCGGGGAAGAGCACTCCCCGGCCCCCGCACCCGTGCCCTCGAGCGAACCCGCGCCGCCGCCGAGCGCCGCCCCGTCGGCGCCCGACGTCGCCTCGCAGCTGCACGAGCTGGCCTTCGGTGTTCCACTGCGGCCGCCTGCCGACGAGCCGGCGCACCGGGAAGTGGCCGCGGCGGTCGATCTCCTGATGTCGGGGCCGGTTCTCAAGCCCGAGTACGCGCCGCGGCGTCCGCTGCACCTGCCGAAGCTCGTACAGGCGGTGAACGACGAGAACGTCTCGCGGCGCGAGCTCGCCGTGCTCATCGCGCAGGACCCGGCGCTGGCCGGGAATCTGCTGCGGCTCGCCAACAGCGCCTTCTACCGCGTCAACTCGCAGCCGGTCGAGAGCATCGATCGCGCGGTGACCCTGCTCGGAACCTCCGGCATCCGCTCGCTGATGGCCGCGGCGCTCCTGCAGCCGGTATTCAGAACCGCGTCCGGGGAGTTCAAGCGCTTTCCGGATATCACCTGGGAGCACACGCAATACGCCGCGAGCGCCGCCGAAGCGTACGCGGCGATCCTCGCCGATGAGGATCCGTTCGCGGCGCAGCTGTTGGTACTGCTCCACGGGCTCGGCACGATCCTGGTGTTCCGCGCCGCGATGGATGAGTACGCGCGGCACGGGGTAGCGGCCGATGCGGCCACCGTGGCGGCGCTCATCGACGGGCACGCCGCGCACGTCGCGAGCCGCGTCGCCCACGACTGGGAGCTCTCGAGTCGTATTCTGACTGCGCTCGAGGACCAGGCCGATTACATGCAGTCGGGGAATGCCACCGCTTTGGGCAAGGCGCTGCGCTTCGGCCGTTGCTGCGGCGCCGTCGCGGTGCTGCGTCACGCGCAGCTCCTCGATGACGACGGCGGCAAGGCTGCGCTCGCCGCCTCCGGGTTCGGGGGCGCGGACTGCGAGCGGATCTGGGCGCGGCTCGCGAAGCAGCTTGCCGCGGAAGAACCTCCGGGAAAGGCGTAAACGTATGCCGAACGCTCAGGCGAAGCTCTTGTCCCATCCCGCGATCGAGGTCGACTGGCTCGGTGCGAGCGAGTTCGAGGCGCACCGCGCCGGGGGACCCGCGATCCGCATCGACGGGGATTCAAAGTCCGCGCCGAGCCCCTTCGACACCCTGCTCGCTGCCCTCGCGACCTGCGCGGCGACGGACGTCGTCTCGATTCTCGCCAAGCAACGCACGCCCGTTAAGGCGCTCCGCGTGGCCGTCGAGGCGCAGCGGGTGGATGCGACGCCGCGGCGCCTCGCCTCCGCGCTCCTGCATTTCTCGATTGCCGCTCCCGGCACGACGGCGGCCAAGGCCGAGCGGGCAGTCGAGCTCTCGGTTAGGAAGTACTGCAGCGTGCGCTCATCGCTCCTTGCGGAAATTCCCGTAACCTGGACGGTCGAGCTGGGTGGGGAGTGACCAGAAGCGGGAGACAGAATGCTCGGAGGGGACCGACTTCACTTTGCCTCCCGCCCCTGGTCTATCCGGTTGACAATCGCACTGCAACACGCGTGCCAGGTGCTCTCGCCGAACCCACGCCCGCGGAGTCAGTGACTTAGCGCGTCGGCAACGCGCGCCGCAGCAAGTGGGGTGGCCGCAGCGCCCGATCCGGGTGCTTCCGGTGCAGACTTTGCACGGCCTTGGTGCGGCTGCTCGTCGCGCGCCAAGGAGCACGGCGACACGCTGGCGTTGCATTGAGGCGCTCTATCGCAGCAGCCGCGCCGCGGCTACAGTCGGCCGGCATGAGTGAGCCGGTGTTCGCGGGGATCGAGACCGGAGGCACGCGGATTCGGGCGCGGATCGTCGATGCGCGCGACCAGATTCTGGCCGACGGCCGCTGGCCTACGGCCACTGCGGATGCGGCACTCGGGGAGCTCGTCGAGTTCCTCGCGGAGTCCATCCCGGCCGGCCGATCCCTCGGCGCGATCGGCGTCGCCGCCTTCGGGCCCCTGGTGCGCGATCAGCTGTCGCCTGACTACGGCTGCGTGCTCAACACTCCCAAGCCCGGCTGGAGCGGCTCGAATCTGCGCGCCGGGCTCGCCCGGCGCTTCGGCGTGCCGGTCGTGATCGATACCGACGTCAACGCGGCCGCATGCGCCGAATGGCAGCGGGGCGCCGGGCGAGGCATCCGCTGCCTCGCCTATGTCACGGTCGGCACCGGCATCGGCGGCGGACTCGTGGTGGACGGGCGCCCGCTTCCCGGGGCCTTGCATCCCGAGATCGGCCACATCAGGCTCTCGCGCCGCGAGGGCGACCGCGCGCCGAGTGTCTGTCCGTTCCACGAAAACTGTATCGAGGGGCTCGCCTCGGGGCCCGCGATCACGCGTCGACTGGGCGTGAGCGGCGCGCTCGCGCGCGATCCTGCGATCCTCGATCTCGAAGCCGGCTACCTCGGTGATCTCGCCGCGACTCTCGTGCTCTCCTGGTCACCCGAACGCATCATCTGGGGTGGAGGCGTCATGGCCACGCCACACCTGCTCGAGGGTCTGCGCAGCGCCCTCGGCCAGGCGCTCGGCGGATACGGAGTGGGCGAGCGCGCCGCCGCCGCGGATTTCTGTGTTCTCGCGGCGCTGGCAGATGCGGGGCTCGAAGGGGCACTGCTGATGGCCAAAGCCGCCGCGTCGCGTTGACGCCGGCTCGACAGCCGAACCGTTGCGCGCCGGCGATTACTGGCGCTCCGCGGTGGTCTTGAGTTGCTGGGGCGCCAAGGCCGCCTGGCTGGCCCCGAGGCGCGACAGGTAATCGGCGATGCCGGCAATGTCGTCACGATCCAGCCGCGCGAGCAGGCGGATGTGCGACGGCGGGAAATTCGGGCGGCGGCCGTCGACGGCGTCGTAGATCTGGCGGCGCAGATACTCGTAGTGCTGTCCGGCGAGGCGTGGCACGGCGCGAGCGGCATCGCCCTGCGCCGCCCGGCCGTGGCAGCCCCGGCATGAGCGCGCGTAAGCCGCGGCGCCTCGCCGCAGGAGACTCCCGTCCCCTGTGCCGATGCCGACGTCCCGATCGAGCTGACTGATGTACGCGCTGACGTCGGCAATCGTCTCGGGGCTCAGCGAGTGCTGGTCGACGACGGCCTGCATCCGCGGGTCCCAGCGGCGGTCATAACGGTAGTCCACCAGCTGCTTCTGCAGGACCGAGGCATGTTGCCCGGCCAGCCGTGGGATGAGTCCGTCGCGGCTCCCGCCTCCGTCCGATCCATGGCAGGCGGCGCAGCCGTTAAAGAGCTCGCCGCCCCGCTCGAGATTCGGCGTGCTGCGCCGGATCTGCGCAAGGACCTGCTCCGAGCTCGGGGTTGCACCGACCTCGGCCGGCGCAGAGCCCATCACCACCAGTGCCGCCGCGGCTGCACCCACCCATAGCTGTGATCGTTTCCGCACAGTGATCCTATACAGCCGGGAGCCGTCGGCGGCCATACGTGTAATCACGTGGCCGTTGACG
>DASPOP010000193.1:0-3721 GCA_035625955.1 Steroidobacteraceae bacterium
AGATGCGGAAACCCGAGCGCATCGAGGGTGGCGCAGATCTCACGGTAAGCCTCTTCGGTGGCCACCTGCAGCGCCGAGGGGGCGGCGGGCCCGGCAGACACGGCGGGGGCGATCTCCGATTCCGCGAGTGCGATGCAGCCGAACAAAAGGTTCTCACTGCGGCGGAAGCGCACCCGGTTGCGGCGGCCGGACTCGGCCGGCTGACCCGAGCGCCAGACCTCGCAGACGTCGGCGGTGCCGAGGAGGAGCGGGGTGTTGACCTCGGCGACCGGGATCTCACCCGACCCCGGCGTCGGGGCGGGCGGGCCGTTGAAGGTGGCGACGCCGAGCACTCCGGCGCACTCGGCCACCCGGTATTCGGCCGGCGACAGGTAATCGAGGCGCAGCCCGGCTGGGGCGTGCATCAGGCGCACGATCGAGGCGTCACTTGTCCGGTTTCGAGTCGTCGCTCTTCGGGGTCACGGCATCCCTGGCCTTCTCGGCGCCGTGCTCCACGCCCTTGCCGACGGCCTTGGCGCCGTGGGCGATCGCCGCCCCGGCTTTCTTCGAGTCCTCTTTCACCGTCTCGCGCGCCGGGGCGGTCTTCTCCGCGATCTCGTGCCCGACCTTGCGCGAGGTGTCGGCGACTTCGTGTCCGACCTTCTTGGAAGTGTCGGCGACCGCATGCCCCACGGTCTTCGCGCCGTGCGCGACGGCGTGGCCGGCGGTCTTGGCGTCCTCTTTGACCGTCTCCTTGACGCCCGGGCTCTGACTCTCCTGAGCAAGAGCGGGAAGGGCGGCCGTCAGGCCGACGGCGGCCATGACGGCCGCAGCTAACAGGGTTGCTTTCATGGGCAAGTATCGTACGACAGTCGCGCTGCGGCCGCACGGCTGGTGCCTCACTTGCGGTGCCAATCGTCAAGGCATTCGGGCAAACTCGGCGGATGCGTTTCGAACGGCTGCCCATCGCGGTAATGCGGACCCGCTACGTCCCGGGCGGCTGGGACGTGCTCGCCTTCGTGCTGGTGTTTGCTTTCTTCATCTACTGCGCGCAGGCGGCGCACGGATTGACCGGATCGCTGTCGCGGCTCGAGGCAACGCCGATCTCGCTCGACCCGACGGCGCTGTTCGGCTACTCGGCGCGCACCGCGCTGCGCATGCTGGTCGCGATGCTCGCCTCGCTGCTCTTCACTTTCACCTACGCGACGCTCGCCGCCAAGAGCCACCGCGCCGAGATCATTCTGGTGCCGCTGCTGGATTTCCTGCAGTCGGTGCCGATCTTCGGCTTCTCGATCTTCATTCTGTTCTTCCTGCAGCTGACGCCCGGGCGCGTCGCGGGGGCCGAGCTCGCCGCGGTTTTTCTGATCTTCACCAGCCAGGCCTGGAACATGGCCTTCAGCTTCTACCACTCGCTGCGCAGCATCCCGGACGAGCTGGTCGAGGCGGCGCGCAACTTCCAGTTGAGTCCCTGGATGCGCTTCTGGCGGCTCGAGGTGCCGTTCGCCATGCCGGCGCTCATCTGGAACATGATGATGTCGATGTCGGGCGGCTGGTTCTTCGTCACGGTGTCGGAAGCCATCAGCGTCGGCAACACGACCGTGACGCTCCCCGGGGTGGGCTCCTTCATCGTGGCCGCCATGGAGCAGAAGAACCTCGCCGCAATCGGCTGGGCGATTCTCGCGATGCTGATCGTCATCCTGGTCTTCGATCAGCTGCTGTTCCGGCCGCTGATCGCGAGCGCCGACTGGTTCCGTCTGGAGCAGGAGGCGGGGTTTACCGAAAGCCACTCCTGGGCGCTCACCATGATTCGCCGCTCGCACCTGCTGCGCTTCGCCGGCTCGGGCTTTGCGGCGCTGCTGCGCGCGGGCATCAAGCCCGTCGCTGTCTGGGGCGCGGCGCCGCCGCAGCCCCCGAGTCTCTGGCGCTCGCGGCGGTTCGACTATCTCTGGTACGCGGTGTTGATCCTCATCGGGCTGGCGGCGCTGTGGAAGACGACGCAGTTCGTGCTCGGCGAGGTGCAGCCAGCCGAGATCGGGCGGGTGCTGCTTTATGGCCTGTTCACCCTCACGCGCGTCGCGGTGCTGATCGCGCTCGCGAGCCTCATCTGGGTCCCGATCGGCGTGTGGGTAGGCCTGCGGCCGCGGGTGGCGAGCATCGCGCAGCCGATCGCGCAGTTCCTGGCCGCCTTCCCCGCGAACCTGTTCTACCCGCTGCTGTTCTCGGCAATCGTGCTCTACAAGCTCAGCCCCGACATCTGGCTGAGCCCGCTGATGATCCTCGGCACTCAGTGGTACATTCTCTTCAACGTGATCGTGGGCGCCTCGGCGATCGCGCCGGACCTGCGCTATGCGAGCGAGAATCTGGGTGTGCGGGGGTGGCTGTGGTGGCGCCGGGTGGCGCTGCCCGCGGTGTTCCCCTTCTACGTCACCGGGGCCATCACCGCCTCCGGCGGCTCGTGGAACGCGAGCGTCGTGGCGGAGGTCGCGAGCTGGGGCAAGGAGAAGCTCACCGCGCACGGGCTCGGCGCCTACATCCTGGAGGCGACGACCGCCGGGGACTTCCAGCGCTCCGTGCTCGGCGTGGTGGTATTGAGTCTGTTCGTCGTGGTACTGAACCGGGTGTTCTGGCGGCCGCTGTACGCCCGCGCCGAGCGCAAGTTCCGCATCAGCTGAGATGACGTAAGGACCTCTCGAGGAGACGCCCGTGAACGCCACGCCCGCACTCAATCTCGCGCCGCTCCTCGACGTGCAGGGAGTGTGCAAGTCCTTCCGCAAGCCCGACGGCGACGAGCTGGTCGTGCTCGAGCAGGTGAACCTGAAGCTCCGCCCCGGCGAGATCGTCGGGCTCCTCGGGCGCTCGGGCTCGGGGAAGTCGACGCTGCTGCGGCAGATCGCCGGGCTCGATTCACCGAGCGGCGGAGTCGTGAGCTATCTCGGCCACCCGGTGCTCGCGCCCGCCTCCGGGATCGCCATGGTGTTCCAGAGCTTTGCGCTCTTCCCCTGGCTCACGGTGCTCGAGAACGTGCAGCTCGGGCTCGAGGCGCAGGGGGTCGCCGAGGACGAGATGCGCAAGCGGTCGCTCCAGGCGATCGACCTGATCGGGCTCGACGGCTTCGAGTCGGCCTATCCGCGTGAGCTCTCCGGCGGCATGCGCCAGCGGGTGGGCTTCGCGCGCGCGCTCGTGGTGCATCCCAACATCCTGCTGATGGACGAGCCGTTCTCGGCGCTGGATGTGCTGACGGCGGAGACGCTGCGCGGCGACTTCCTCAACCTCTGGGGGGAGGGGCAGCTGCCGATCAAGGCGGTGCTGCTCGTGACCCACAATATCGAGGAGGCGGTGCAGATGTGCGACCGGCTGCTGATCTTCTCCAGCAACCCGGGACGCGTGGTGAGCGAGATCTCCATCGATCTGCCGCAGCCGCGCCACACACAGGACCCGCGCGTGCGGGCGCTCATCGACCGGGTGTACGTCGAGATGACCGCGCGGCCGCGCGGCGAGGTGCGCACCGGCCCCAAGGAGCGCTTCCCCGGCACCGGCATCGGCACGGTTCTCACCCATGTATCCTCCAACGTCCTCACCGGTCTCATCGAGACGGTGAGCGCGCCACCCTACAACGGCAAGGCGGACCTGCCGGTGATCGCCGAGGAGCAGCACCTCGAGGTGGACGAGCTCTTTCCCGCGGCGGAGGCGCTGCAGCTCTTGCGCCTCGCCGAGGTCGAGGGCGGCGACATCCGCCTCACCG
>DASPOP010000194.1:0-2054 GCA_035625955.1 Steroidobacteraceae bacterium
CTTCCTGTGCGGCATGGAGGAGGGTCTCTTCCCGCACCAGCGCTCGGTGACCGACCTCGACAGCCTCGAGGAGGAGCGCAGGCTCTGTTATGTCGGCATGACGCGCGCCATGCGCGAGCTCTACCTCACCTGCGCCGAGCAGCGGCGGCTGCACGGCATCGACAGTTACGGTCAGCTCTCGCGCTTCGTGCGCGAGATCCCCGACGATCTCATCGAAGAGGTGCGGCCGCGCGTGCAGGTGACGCGGCCGCTCGCGGTCGGGCGTTTTCGCAGCGAGGAGCCGGCCGAGGGCGTGCGACTCGGGGCGCGCGTGCGGCACGGCAAGTTCGGCGATGGAGTGATCCTGAACGTCGAGGGACAGGGCCCGCACGCCCGCGTGCAGGTGAGCTTCGAGCGGCAGGGCACGAAGTGGCTGATGGTGCAGTATGCGAACCTTGAGCCGCTCTAGGCGGCGTCACAGGCGATTTGGGACGCGATGAAGATCCTCATCCTTGGCGCCGGGCAGGTCGGGCGCACCGCGGCACAGCACCTCTCGCGCGAGGAAGCGAACGAGGTCACCGTGGTGGACCTCAACGAGGACCTGCTGCGCGATCTTCAGGACCGGCTCGATGTGCGCACGGTGGCGGGCAACGCCGCCCACCCGAGCGTGCTCGAGGCGGCCGGTGCCGCCGAGGCCGAGATCCTGGTCGCACTCACCTCGAGCGATGAAGTCAACATGCTCGCCTGCGAAATCGCCTTCACGCTCTTTCGCACGCCGACCAAGATCGCGCGCATCCGCGCCGCCGAGTACACGAGGCGCGCAGCGCTCTTTGGCGCCGATGGCCTCGCGGTGGATGTCTTCATCAGCCCCGAGCAGCTCGTCACCGAGCACATCGAGCGACTCATCTATCACCCGGGTACGCTGCAGGTGCTCGATTTCGCCGATGGCAAGGTGCGCCTGGTCGGCGTGCGCGCGAGAAAGGGCGGACTCTTGGTCGGCCAGAGCCTGCGCGAGCTCGCACGCCACCTGCCCAAAGTGGCGGTGCGCGTCGTCGCCATCTACCGCGACGATCGCAGCATCCCGCCCGAGGGCGACACGGTGATCGCCGAGGGCGACGAGCTCTTCTTCCTCGCCGCGCGCGATGACATCCGCCGCGTCATGAGCGAGCTGCGCCCGGGCGATGATCCCGCGCGGCGCATCATCATCGCCGGCGGCGGCAACATCGGCTTCCGCCTCGCGAAGACGCTCGAGAAGCACAACCAGGTGAAGCTCATCGAGCGCGATGCGCGGCGGGCGCGCGCAGTTTCCGAACTTCTCGAGAGCGCCATCGTGCTGCACGGTGATGCCGCCGACGAGGAACTCCTCATCGAGGAGAACATCGATAGCACCGATGTCTTCGCGGCGCTCACGAACTCCGAGGAGGCGAACATCCTCTCGGCGATGCTCGCGAAGCGACTCGGTGCCGCCAAGGTGATGGCGCTCATCAACAAGCCCTCCTACACCGAGCTCACCGAATCGAGCAGCATCGACATCGCGATCTCACCGCAGACGATCACCATGGGCTCGCTCCTCGCCCACGTGCGCCGCGGCGATGTGGTGCGCGTGCACGCGCTCAAGCGCGGCGCCGCGGAGGCGCTCGAGGCGGTCGTCAATGGCGATGCCCGAAGCTCGCGCGTGGTCGGGAGAACGGTGGGCGAGATTGCGCTCCCCGAGGGGGCGGCGATCGGCGCACTGGTGAGGGGCGATGAGGTCATCATGGCCCATCACGACACGGTCGTCGAATCCGATGATCACGTGATTCTCTTTCTCGCCGATCGGCGCCACCTGGAAGCCGTCGAGCGGCTCTTCCAGCGTCAGACGCCCTGAGTGGGGGGTAAGCGGTGCTCGCGGTCGCACATGTCCTCGGGCTCCTGCTGGCGACTTTCGCACTTACCTACACGCTCCCGATCGGCTGCTCGCTCATCTTCGGCGATGGACTCTGGCGGCAGTTCCTGCTGTCGGCGGCGCTCACCGCGGGCGCAGGCGTGCTGCTCGCGCTCTCGACCATCGCCTTCCGTCGGGAACTTAGGCCCCG
>DASPOP010000195.1:0-10523 GCA_035625955.1 Steroidobacteraceae bacterium
CCGCCGCACGAAGACGACGACGCGGCGCGCACGCACAGCAAGCTGGCCTCCCTGGGGAACACCCGCCGCTGACACGCGCCGGACCCCGGCGCACCCTCCTCGAGGTCTCCTGACGACCGTTGCTGTCGGGGCGGTCCGACGCCGGCGCCTGCCACGGTTTCTTTCCGGCGGTCACGTATGGAATACTGCGGCGGCGACATGGACAACAGCGCGGACAAGCGCGGCGAGCGCAGCACCTGGAGCTGGTGGTACCTGCTGTTTCTCGTCCAGTTCGTCGCGGTGCTGTGGCCGCCGTTCTACAACAAGGCCGAGCCCGCCCTGCTCGGCGTGCCGTTCTTCTACTGGTATCAGCTCACCTGCATCGTGGTCGCCGCGGTGATGACGGCGATCATCTACGTGGTCACCGAGCGATAGCGCCGCCGCGAGCGGCGCCGCCCGCCAGGACCACAACACCGAGGCTGTGCGATGCAGAACGTG
This sequence comes from Steroidobacteraceae bacterium, assembly GCA_035625955.1. Classification (GTDB taxonomy): domain Bacteria; phylum Pseudomonadota; class Gammaproteobacteria; order Steroidobacterales; family Steroidobacteraceae; genus 13-2-20CM-66-19. The sequence continues at coordinate 478 of DASPOP010000195.1, forward strand.
AACTGGGTGGCACTCAGCGTCTTCGTGCTGCTGTTTGGCTTCATCACCTGGCTCGGCTTCGCCGCGGCCCACTGGCGCAAGGGTGATCTCGGCCAGCTGCACGAGTGGGGGCTCGCCGGCCGGCGCTTCGGCACGCTCATCACCTGGTTTCTGGTAGGAGGCGATCTCTACACCGCCTACACCTTCATCGCCGTGCCGGCGCTCGCCTTCGGCGCCGGCGCCGTGGCCTTCTTCGCGGTGCCCTACACCGTCGCGGTCTATCCGCTGCTGTTCCTGGTGTTTCCACGGCTCTGGCACGTCTGCCACAAACACGGCTACATCACCGCGGGCGACTTCGTGCGCGGCCGCTACGGCAATCGCTGGCTGGCGCTCGCGATCACCGTCACCGGGATCGTGGCGACCATGCCCTACATCGCGCTGCAGCTGGTCGGACTGCAGGTGGTGATCGGCGGACTCGGCCTCTCCGGCACCGGCCTGGTCGCCGACCTGCCGCTGGTCATCGCCTTTCTGGTCCTCGCGGCCTTTACCTATTCGAGCGGCCTGCGAGCGCCCGCCTCGATCGCGATCGTCAAGGACATCCTCATCTACATCACCGCCTTCGCGGCGGTGATCGCCATCCCCATCCAGCTCGGCGGCTTCGGCAGGATCTTCGCGGCTGTGCCGCACGACAAGCTGTTGCTGGCGGTGCCGGGACCCAACAACACCGGCGCCTACGGCGCCTACGCGACGCTGGCGCTCGGCTCGGCACTGGCGCTGTTGCTCTACCCGCACTCGCTCACCGCCATCTTCAGCGCGAGCAGCGGCCGGGCCATCCGCCGCAACGCCGCGCTCCTGCCCGGCTATTCCCTGATGCTCGGCCTGCTCGCCCTGGTCGGCTTCTTCGCGCTCGGCGCCGGCGTCGCCCAGCTTCCGGAATTCGCCGCCGGCTTCAGGCAGTTCGGCAACAACTTCGCGGTGCCGGCGCTGTTCCTGCACAGCTTCCCGGACTGGTTCGTCGGCGTGGCCTTTGCGGCGATCGGCATCGGCGCGCTGGTGCCCGCGGCCATCATGTCGATCGCTGCCGCGAATCTCTACACCCGCAACATCCACTGCGAATTCATCAACCGCCACCCGACGCCGCAGCAGGAAGCGCAGCTCGCCAAGTGGGTATCGCTCATCGTCAAGGCCGGGGCGCTGGTATTCATCCTGTTCGTGCCGACCAAGTTTGCGATCTATCTGCAGCTGCTCGGCGGCATCTGGATCATCCAGACGCTGCCCACGCTGATGATCGGCGCCTTCACCCGCTGGCTCAACGACTGGGCGCTGCTCGCCGGCTGGGCGATCGGCACCTATGCCGGCACCGCCATGGCCATCTCCCAGGACCTGAAGCCCGCCTACCCGCTCAAGCTCGGCGACTGGAGCCTTCCGGGCTACACCGCCTTCTATACGCTGATCCTGAATCTGGGCGTCGCCGTCGTTCTGACGCTCGTGCTCAATGCGCTTGGCGCCGGCAAGCCCGCGGCGGATGAGACCGTCGCGGCCGACTACCGCGCCTGAGGCGAGGCGCACATGGGCTGTCGGCTCCCGTACCGGCCTGCCACCGTACAGTTGTGGTGAAACACGCGAGCCGCGTGCATGGCCGCAGGCCAGGTTGCGCGCTACTCATGTCGCCCGGAGGTTGATCGAATGAGTGAAGCATCCACGCGCGAGCTGCTCGAGGAGACGGCGCGGCTCGCCGCCAGCTACCGCGAGTCCCTCGACGCGCGGCCGGTGCGCTCGCTGATGGACGCGGCGGAATTGCTGCGCGCGCTCGCGGTGCCTCTGACGGAGGCAGGCGAGAGTCCGGCGGAGGTCATCGGAGCCCTGGCGCGGATCGGGGCCGCAGGCAGCGTGGCGAGCGCCGGCCCGCGCTATTTCGGCTTCGTGATCGGCGGCAGCCTGCCGGCGGCGCTCGCCGCGGATTGGCTGGTGTCGGCCTGGGATCAGAACGCCGGTCTCCATGCGACCTCGCCGCTCGTGTCGGCCGTCGAGGAGGTCACGGCCGGCTGGCTGCGCGAGCTCGCGGGGCTCCCTCCCACTATGACGGTCGGCTTCGTCACAGGCTGTCAGATGGCGAGCTTCACCGGCCTCGCGGCCGCCCGGCACCGCGTGCTGCGCGATGCGGGCTGGGACGTCGAGGCGCAGGGCCTGTTCGGCGCACCGGCGATCGAAGTGCTGGTGGGCGATGAGGCGCACTACACGATCTTCCTGGCGCTGCGGCTCCTCGGCCTCGGCGGCAGCCGCCTGCGGCGGGTGCCGGTCGACCGCCAGGGGCGCATGCGCGCCGATGCGCTCGGCTCGATGCTCGAGTCGGTCGACGGACCCTGCATCGTCTGCGCACAGGCCGGCAACGTGAACAGCGGCGCTTTCGATCCGCTGGAGCGGATCGCCGGCCTCACGCGTGCGCATCGTGCCTGGCTGCACGTCGACGGCGCATTCGGCCTGTGGGCGGCGGCGGCGCCAGGCCTCGCCCATCTGGTGCGCGGCGTCGAGCGAGCCGACTCGATCGCCACCGACGGCCACAAGTGGCTGAACGTGCCGTATGACTGCGGCGTGGTCTTCTGCGCGGATGGCGCCGCCCACCGCAGCGCCATGTCCCTGGCGGCACCCGCCCTGTCTGCGCCCTACCTGGCGACCAGCACGCGGCTGCGCGACCCGCACGAGTTCGTTCCCGAGGAGTCACGGCGCGGCCGCGCCGTTCCGCTGTACGCGCTGCTGCGCGCGCTCGGACGCGCCGGTCTCGCCGAGCTGATCGAGCGCAACTGCCGTCAGGCGCGGCGCTTCGCCGGGGGGCTCACGGCGGCCGGACACGAGGTGCTGAACGAGGTAGTGCTGAATCAGGTGGTCGTCGCTTTCGGCGACGCCGAGCGCACCCGCCGGGTGGTTGCCGCCGTGCAGGCGGACGGCACCTGCTGGTGCGGGAGCACGCTGTGGCAGGGGCGCGCCGCCATGCGCATCAGCGTGAGTGGCGCGGCGACGACCGATGCGGACGTCGAAAAGAGCCTGGCCGCGATCCTCCGGATCGCGGGCGACACCGCCTGAGCCGAAGCTGCGCAGCCGATCAAGGAGTTACCCCCATTCGGCCGGGATGGAACCTTCCTGAAGGACCACCTGTAAGGGATTGTAAATACGTCAGTTTCTGACGGCGGATTGCGCAAGGCCCGCCCTATCCTCAGGGGGGTGGTGCCCCCGAGCCGCCGTGGGGTAGTGTCCGGGGCCGATGTGGATCGTCAGACTGGCGCTCAGGCGCCCGTACACATTTGTCGTCCTCGCGATCGCAATACTCCTGCTCGGGGTGTTCGCGATCCTGCGCACGCCCACCGATATCTTCCCGGAAATCAGGATCCCGGTGGTCGGAGTGATCTGGCGCTACAGCGGGCTGTCGCCGGACGAGATGGCGACGCGCCTGGTGCTCGGCTCCGAGCGCAACGCCCAGACCACCGTCAACGACGTCGCGCACACGGAGTCGCAGTCGCTGTCCGGCACCGCGGTCGTCAAGTACTTCTTCCAGCCGCACGCCAGGGAGGAGATGTCGTTCGCGCAGATCACCGGCGTGTCGCAGACGGCGCTGCGTCAGGCGCCCCCGGGCACCACCCCGCCGTTCATTCTCGCCTATAACGCCTCCTCGGTCCCGGTCCTGCAGCTCGCGCTCTCGAGCCCGAGCCTCTCGGAGGCCGAGCTCTTCGACCTCGGCAACAACATCATCCGTACCGGGCTCGCCACCGTGTACGGCGCCTCCATGCCCTACCCCTATGGCGGCCTGCAGCGCCAGGTGCAGGTGGACCTCGACCCCGACGCGCTGCGCGCCCAGGGGCTCTCGGGCAACGACGTCACCAGCGCGATCGGCAGCCAGAACCTGATCCTGCCCGCGGGCACGGAGAAGATCGGCGACCGCGAGTACTTCGTCGCCGTGAACGCCAGCCCGCAGAACGTCGATGAGCTCAACAACCTGCCGGTCACGACCCGCAACGGCAGCATCATCTACGTGCGCGACGTGGCGCACGTGCGCGACGGTTACCCGCCGCAGACCAACATCGTGCGCCGCGACGGACATCGCGGCGTGCTGATGAGCGTGCTCAAGACCGGCGCCGCCTCGACGCTCGACATCATCCGCGGCATCAAGGAGCGGCTGCCGGGGATCCGCGCGGCGCTGCCGCCCGACTTCCACATCGACCTGGTCGGCGACCAGTCGCTGTTCGTGCGCGCGGCGATCGACGGCGTGGTGCGCGAGGCGGTGATCGCCGCGGCCCTCACCGCGCTCATGATCCTGCTGTTCCTCGGCAGCTGGCGCAGCACCCTGATGATCGCCATCTCGATCCCGCTGTCGATCCTCGCCTCGATCGTCTGTCTGTCGGCGCTCGGGGAGACGATCAACATCATGACCCTCGGGGGGCTCGCGCTCGCGGTGGGAATCCTGGTCGATGATGCGACCGTCACCATCGAGAACATCAACTGGCATCTCGAGCAGGGCATGGACGTGGAAGGCGCGATTCTGACCGGCGCCCACGAGATCGCGCTGCCGGCGCTGGTGTCGACGCTCGCGATCTGCATCGTGTTCGTGCCCATGTTCATGCTGGTCGGGATCGCCCGGTTCCTGTTCATCCCGCTGGCCGAGGCGGTGGTATTTGCGATGCTGGCCTCCTACCTGCTGTCGCGCACGCTGGTGCCGACACTCGCCAAGTACTGGCTGCAGGTGCACGACGCGCACGCCGCGGCAAACCCGCAGGGATTGCTGGCGCGCCTGCAGGCGGGTTTTGCGCAGCGCTTCGAGCGCGTGCGGCAGCGCTACCACGAGCTGCTCGATCGGGCGCTCGGGGCGGGAATGCGCTTTGTGCTGCCGTTTCTCGCGGCAATGGCGGCCACCGCACTGCTCGCCTTTCCGTTCGGGCGCTACCTGCCGGGCCTCGGTCAGGACTTCTTCCCGAGCGTCGACGCCGGACAGATCCTGCTGCACCTGCGTGGACCGACCGGCATCCGCATCGACGAGACCGCCGCTCTCTGCGATCGCGTCGAGGCCAGCATCCGCGAGGTGATTCCGAAGGCGCAGATCGCCAGCCTGGTCGACAACATCGGCGTGCCCTACAGCGGCATCAATCTCACCTACTCGACTTCCGCGCCGGTGGGGCCGGGGGATGCCGACGTGTTCGTCAACCTGGTCGAGGGCCATCGGCCGACGGAGGCGTACGTGCGGCTGCTGCGCGCGCAGCTGCCGCGGCAGTACCCGGGCGTCACCTTCGCCTTCCTGCCGGCCGACATGGTGAGCCAGATCCTCAACTTCGGCCTGCCGGCGCCGATCGACGTGCAGGTCGCGGGCTTCAACGTCGAGGCCAACCGCGAATACGCCAACGCGCTGCTCGCGAAGCTGCGCGCCATTCCCGGAGCGGCCGACCTGCGTATCCAGCAGGCCTACGATTACCCGCAGATCAACGTGGTGGTCGACCGCAGCAAGGCCGCCCTGCTCGGCCTCACCGAGCAGGACGTCGCCTCGAATCTGCTGGTGTCGCTCTCGGGGAGCTTCCAGACCACGCCCTCGTTCTGGATCGACCCGAAGACCGGCACGCAGTACAGCGTCGCGGCGCAGACCCCGCAGTACCGCCTGGCCTCGCTCCCGGATCTGGCCACGACGCCGATCACCGGCCCGGCCGCCACCGGCGGCAACGCACAGATGCTCGCCAATCTCGCCAGCTTCCATCGCAGCGCGGGCGCTGCGGTCGTGAGCCACTACGACGCGACGCCGGTCATCGACATCTATGGCGCGATGCAGGGCACCGATCTCGGCTTCATGTCGGCGCAGATCAACAAGCTGGTGGCCGAGACCAGCAAGGATCTGCCGCGCGGCTCCAAGGTGACGGTGCGCGGGCAGGTCACCACCATGACCGAGTCCTTCAACGGACTGCTGCTGGGGCTCGCAGGCGCGGTGGTGCTGGTCTACCTCCTGATCGTCGTCAACTTCCAGTCGTGGCTCGACCCGTTCATCATCATCACCGCGCTGCCCGCGGCTCTCTCCGGCATCGTCTGGATGCTGTTCCTCACCCACACGCCCGTGAGCGTGCCGGCGCTCACCGGCGCCATCATCTGCATGGGGGTCGCGACCGCCAACAGCGTGCTGGTCGTGAGCTTTGCGCGCCAGCGCATGGATGCCGGCGACGACGCGCGCCACGCGGCCCTCCAGGCCGGCGTAGTGCGCTTCCGGCCGGTGCTGATGACGGCGCTGGCGATGATCATCGGCATGGTGCCCATGGCGCTCGGCCTCGGCGAAGGCGGCGAGCAGAACGCGCCCCTCGGACGGGCGGTGATCGGCGGCCTGGTGTTTGCGACCGTGGCGACGCTGTTTTTCGTGCCGACGGTGTTTACACTGATCCATGGACGGGTCGCCGCCGCGCGCGTCCCCGGAGCCCTCGATGCCTGAGATGCCCGCCCCCTCCTCCCCGGCGCACGATCCGCGCATCAGGCGCTACGCCCTGATCACGATCGGCGTGGCGGTGGTGCTCGCCGCCTGGGGAATCCTGACGCGCCTGAGCGCCCGCATCGCGCTCGAGCACGCCGCGGCGGACGCGGCGGTCTTCACCGTGGCGACGGCGCAGCCGAGCCGCGGCCCGGGCTCCGACGTGCTGGTGCTCCCCGGCAGCGTGCAGGCGTTCTACGAGGCGCCCATCTATGCGCGCACCGCCGGCTACCTGCGCATCTGGCACACGGATATCGGCACCAGCGTGAAGAAGGGGCAGCTGCTCGCGGAGATCGATACCCCGGAGGTCGATCAGCAGCTGCGCCAGGCGGAGGCGGATCTCGCCACGGCGAAGGCCAACTACCAGCTGGCGCGCACCACCAACGAGCGCTGGCAGGGTCTGCTCGCCACCGAGTCGGTCTCGAAGCAGGACGCCGATGAGCGCGCCGGCGATGCGGCCGCCAAGGAAGCCGCGGAGCAATCGGCCGCGGCGAACGTCGCGCGCCTCAGGGAGCTCGAATCCTTCAAGCGCGTGCTCGCGCCCTTCGATGGCGTCGTCACCCAGCGCAACACCGACGTCGGCGCGCTGATCAACGCCGGCGAGACCCCGGGAAGCGCGTTGTTCCGTGTGGCCGATACCCACCGGCTGCGCATCTACGTGTCGGTGCCGCAGAGCTATGCCGGACTGATCGGCCCGGGACTCGCCGCCGGGCTGGTATTCGCCGACCGACCCGGCAAGCGCTATCAGGCCGAGGTGGTGTCCACCGCGCGCGCGCTCGATGCCGCCTCGCGCACCCTGCAGGTGGAGCTGCAGATCGACAACCGCAGCGGCGAGCTCCTGCCCGGCTCCTACGCCGAGGTGCGGTTCGACCTGCACGGCAACAGCAGCACGCTGCGGATACCCGCCAATGCCGTGCTGTTCCGCGCCCAGGGGCTGCTGGTCGCGATCGTCGACTCGACCGGGCACGCGCACCTGCGGCTGATCACCCAGGGTCGCGACTTCGGCAGGGAGATCGAGGTACTCGCCGGGGTCGAGCCCGACGACACTCTCATCGTCAATCCGCCCGACTCGCTCACCGACGGCATGCAGGTGCGCATTGCCGCCCCCGCCGCCAGCGCGGCGCCTTCCGGACACGGCTGATGCGATTCTCGATCGCCGTGGCGGTCGCGGCCGGCGGCGCGCTCGCCGGCTGCTCGCTCGCCCCGCACTACCAGCGTCCGGCGACCCCGGCGCCGGCGGCTTCCTATGGGGAGCTCGGCGAGTGGAAGGTCGCGGCGCCGGCGGACAACGCGCCGCGCGGCGCGTGGTGGACCATGTTTCACGACGAGCAGCTGAATGACCTCGAGTCGCGCGTTACCGATGCCAACCAGAGCCTGAAGGCCGCCCTCGCCCGCCTCGAGGAGGCGCGCGCCGAGACCCGCATCGCCCGGGCCGGGTATTTCCCCACGCTTACCGCGGACGCGAGCGCGACGCGCCAGCGCGTTTCGGCCAATGCTCCGGGCTTCGCGCCCGGCGCGCAGCCGGTCTACAACACCTTCATCGCCGGCGGCGACCTGTCGTATGAGATTGATCTCTTCGGCCGCATCCGCAACAGCGTCGCCGGCGCGCGCGCCAGCGAGCAGGCGACCGCCGGCGACGCCGGGGCGCTCGACCTGAGCGTGCACGCGGAGCTCGCGACGGATTACTTCTCGCTGCGCGGGCTCGACGCCCAGCAGCAGCTGCTCGACCGCACCGTCGCCGATTACGCCAAGGCGCTCGGGCTCACCCGCAATCTCTACCAGGGCGGCGCGGCGGCGCTCTCCGACGTGCAGCAGGCGCAGGCGCAGCTCGAGACCGCACGCACGCAGGCCGAGGACACGCGCCTGAAGCGTGCCCAGACCGAGCATGCGATCGCAGTGCTGGTAGGTGCGGTGCCCACCGGCTTTCATCTGGAGGCGCGGCCGCTCGAGCCCGGACTCGCCATCCCGGCGGTCGAACCGGGGCTGCCCTCGCAGCTGCTCGAGCGGCGTCCGGACGTCGCCGCGGCCGAGCGCCGCGTCGCCGCCGCCAACGCCGGGATCGGCGTGGCGCGAGCGGCGTACTTTCCCGTGTTCAGCCTGCTGGGCTCGGCCGGACAGGAGAGCACTCGCAGCGCCAGCTGGCTCGAGGCGCCGAGCCGCTTCTGGTCCATCGGGCCGCAGGGTGTGCTCACGGTCTTCGACGCCGGGCTGCACGCGGCGCAGTCGGCCGCGGCGCACGCGGCCTACGACGAGCAGGTCGCCAACTATCGCGGCACCGTGCTCGCCGCCTACCAGGATGTCGAGGACAACCTCGCGGCGCTGCGGCAACTCGCGCTCGAGGACGTGAGCCAGTCGGCTGCGGTCACCGCCACGCAGGGGGCGCTCGAGCAGGCCATCTACCGCTACAAGGGCGGCGTGGTGACCTACCTCGAAGTCGTCTCGACGGAGAACGCGGCGCTCGCTGCGCGTCTCGCGGCCGTGGACATCGAGACGCGGCGCGTCAGCGCAACGGTGCTGCTGGTGCGCGCGCTGGGCGGTGACTGGCAGACGGGCCGCACCATGGCCCCGCACTAGCGTGCGGGGCGCCGATCCGCTCTGCGGGCGTGCGCGGACGCGCGCACTCCGGTGCCTCGCGCTCGCGGCGCTCGTGCTGTGCGCGGGCGCGGCGCAGGCGGATGACCCGCCGCCGGCCGCGGCGCCGGCTCCGGCCCCGGCGAGCGACCGGCCGGAGCTGCTGGCGGCCCAGTACACCTTCATCGAGCAGCGACAGAGCACGCTCGAATCTCCGTACGCCGGACCCTTGAGCCTGCATCCGGACGGCGACCGGCAGGGAACCCACACCTTCGGCTTCTACGGCGGCTGGGCGCTGCGCAGCTGGGCGCAGCTCTATCTCGATGCCGAGAAGTTCATGGGCGCGGGAGTGAGCGGCGCGACCGGACTCGCCGGGCTCACCAACGGCGACGTGGTCCGCGAGGGCATCCCCGGCCTCAAGAAACAGTTCTACGTCGCACGTGTCTTCGCGCGCTTGATGCTGCCGCTGCCGGGCGCGGTGACCGCCGTCGCCCGCGCACAGGATCAGATCGCCGGGACCGAGGCGGTACGGCGCATCGAGCTCAAGGTGGGACAGATGTCGGTGGCGGACGACTTCGATCACAACTCGTACGCTAACTCGACGCGCACGCAGTTTCTCGACTGGTCGCTGTGGAACAACACCGCCTGGGACTTCGCCGCCAACACCCGCGGCTACACCGACGGCCTGGTCCTCGGCTACATCAGCCCCGGCTGGTCGCTCAAGTACGGCATGTATCGCATGCCGCTGTACGCCAATGCACAGACGATGGAGACGCTGCTGCGGGCGCGCGCGCAGAACCTCGAGCTGACGCTCTCGGACGCGGCGACCGGCACTATCGTGCGGCTGCTCGGGTATCAGAACACCGCCCGGATGGGCGACTACGCCGAGGCGCTGGCGATCGCCGCCGCCACCGGCACGGTCGCGAATGTAGCCGCCGACGACCACAGGGCCGTCACAAGCGCGGCTATGGGCTGAATGCGGAGCAGGCGCTCGCCGACGGCGGCGATACGG
>DASPOP010000196.1:0-5053 GCA_035625955.1 Steroidobacteraceae bacterium
CAGATCTGCGAGCGCATCACGCAGCTGGTGCGGGCGGGCCAGCTGCCGACCGGGACGCGGCTGCCCTCGATCCGCAAGCTGGCGCGGCTGATCGGCGCCAGCGCCTTCACCGTGGTCGATGCCTATGACCGCCTGGTGGCGCGCGGGCTGATCGAGTCGCGCGCCGGGCGCGGCTTCTTCGTCGCGCAGCGGCGCATGGTGGCGCCGCTGGTCGCGGTGGAAGCGACGCCGGAATCCGCCAACGACGCCGTCGCGCTCGCGAGCTTCTGCATGGCCCACGGCCGCGACATCGTGCCCGCGGGCTCGGGGTTCCTGCCGCAGAACTGGCTGCTCGAGTCCGGCTCCGCCGGCGTGCTGACGCGCCTCACGCGCGGACGGCGCACGCAGCCGTGGCTCCCCTGCCCGCCGCAGGGACTCGCGGAGCTGCGCGAGCAGATCGCGGCGCGGCTGCTGCAGCACGGGATCGCGGCCGGCGCGGCCAACATCGTGACTACCTACGGCGCGAGCCAGGCCTTCGACCTGCTGGCGCGCATCCTGTTCGCACCCGGGGATCCGGTGCTGGTGGAGGATCCCGGCTACTTCGTGCTGTTCGAGCAGCTGCGCGCCCATCACGTGCGCCTGATCCCGGTGCCGCGCCGCGCCGACGGGCCCGACCTCGAGGCGCTGGAAGCCGCCTGCCGCGCGCACCGGCCGCGCGCCTTCTTCATGCAGACGCTGCTGCACAACCCGACCGGCTCGAGCGTCGATCCCGCCGCCTGCCACCGCATCCTGTCGCTGGCGGAGCAATTCGGCTTCGCGGTGGTGGAGGACGATGTCTACGGCGACCTCTACGAAGGCCCGGCGGTGCGCCTCGCGCAGATCGACGGGCTGCGTCACGTCATCTACGTCGGCAGCTACAGCAAGCTCATCGGGCCGGCGCTGCGCGTCGGCTACGTGGCGGCCGACCAGCAGCTGATCGCGCAGCTGGTCGAGCGCAAGGTGCTGTCGGTGTTGTCGGGCTCGATGCTGCTCGAGTCCTTCGTGTCGGAGGTGCTCGACGGCGGCCGCTACAAGCGCCACGTGGAGCACACGCGCGTGCGGCTGGCGCGCATGCGGCGCGACGCGCGCGCGGCGCTCGAATCCGCCGGCATCGGCTTCGAGCCGGCCGAGGGCGCGGGGCTGTTCCTCTGGGGCCGCGTCCCGGATGCGGCGCCGGTCGAGGAGCTGGTGCGCACGGCGCGCACGCGCTCGATCCTGCTCGCCCGCGGCTCGCTGTTCTCACCCGCCGCGGGTTGCCGCCAGTGGCTGCGCTTCAACGTCACCCACAGCGCCAGCCCGCCGCTGGTGGAGTTTCTGCGCGAGTCGCTGCGCGCGGCAGCCTAGGTGGCGCGTTTTCCTGCAGCGCGCGCTGCGACCCCGTAAGATTCGCGCATGTTTCGCGCTGTGCCGCCCGCCACGCGGGCCCTGATCCTCATCAATGTCGTCGTGTACCTGCTGGAGCTGTACGCACCGAACCAGGCGCTGAGCAGCTTTGCCCTCTGGCCCCCGCACACGCCGCTGTTCAGGTGGTGGCAGCTGATCACGTACGCATTCCTGCACGACCCAGGCCAGTGGGTGCACATCTTCTTCAATATGTTCGCGCTCTTCATGTTCGGCCGCGGTCTCGAACAGTACTGGGGCAGCCGGCGTTTTCTGGGTTACTACTTCGTCTGCCTGATCTCCGCGGCGCTGACGCAGCTGGCAGTGGAAAACGCCGGCGGAGCGCAGGAGCCGGTGCTGGGCGCCTCGGGCGCGGTGTTCGGCGTACTGCTCGCGTTTGCCTGGTACTTCCCGCGAACGCGGCTCATCCTGATCCCGATCCCGATCCCGATGCCCGCCTGGTTGTTCGTGACGCTCTACGGACTCTTGGAGCTGTTCTTCGGCGTCACCGGCACGATGTCAGACGTGGCGCACTTTGCCCACCTCGGCGGTATGGCCGGCGGGGCGCTCTGCATCCTCTACTGGCGGCTGCGCCGCCGTTTCGAATACCGCTGACGCCTCACGCGCAGCGGACGTGCGAGTCGAGCCGCACCGGACCGCGGCGCGTGCCGCAGGCATCGCACAGCAGCTCGCCCCCGTAACGGCCCCGCCCGAAGACGCGTCCGTCAGGCAGCCGTACCCAGTTGCCGCCTCCCTCGACCCGGGCGTCGGCGAGCCGCACGTGCAGCGCGCACGCCGGATTGGCGCAGAAGGGCGCGCCGCGCTCGAGCTCGCTGCCGACGCTGAGCACGTCCTCGCCGCCGCGCACCAGCGTGACGACCCGGCCGGAAGTGACGCCCAAAGACTTCATCCGCGCCTCCTGATGAAAGCGGCCCGAAGGCCCCGGGGCCGCAGTCTGTCGCAATGCCTTGACGCACAGATGACGCATCCATGGCCGATCGATGACCGGAGTCATGCGGAAGGTATGTATTAATAACCTGATATAAGTGTCTTAACTATATGTTTTATTTACATTATATATTGTCATTCGACTGCATGTGTAAGGACATTGGCAATCTGCGGCGGCTGCGGTCAAAATCGCGCGCTCAAAAAATGGCGTGGAACTTTCCCAGAAAGCCTCTCCTCTAGACCGCATCCGACATGATCAAGACCGAACATCTCACCAAGCGCTACGGCCCGCTCACGGCCGCCGAAGACGTGACCTTTCAGGTGGGACCCGGCGAAGTCCTCGGCTTCCTCGGGCCCAACGGCGCCGGCAAGACCACCACCATGCGCATGCTCGCCGGCTTCGTGACGCCGACCTCGGGAACGGCAAGCATCTGCGGCCACGACATCGGCAGCGACACGCTCGCCGCCAAGTCCGCACTCGGCTACCTCCCCGAGGGCGCGCCGCTCTATGGCGAGATGACCGTGCGCGGCTTCCTCGACTTCGTCGCCGACCTGCGCGCACTCGAGGGCGAGCGCCGCCGCGCGCGGCTCGCGCACGTGATCGAGCACCTGCAGCTCGGCAGCGTGCTCGATCAGACGATCGAGACCCTGTCGAAGGGATTCCGGCGGCGCGTGGGCCTGGCGCAGGCGATCGTGCACGATCCGCCGGTGCTGATTCTGGATGAGCCCACCGACGGGCTCGATCCCAACCAGAAGCACGAGGTGCGCACGCTCATCAACGACATGGCGCGCGACAAGATCATCGTGATCTCCACCCACATCCTCGAGGAAGTCGATGCCGTGTGCACGCGCGCGATCATCATCGCCCGCGGACGTATCGTCGCCGACGACACGCCCGCCGGGCTCGAAGCCCGCTCGCGCTATCACAACGCCGTGTCGATGCAGCTCGATGACCCAACCCAGTTGGCCGCGGCGCGGGCCGCGGTGGCGGCTCTGCCGGCGGTGGCCGATCTCGAAGTGAGCGAGCGCGACGCGCGCCTCACCGCCTTACCTAAAGCCGGCGCCACCATTCTGCCGGCGCTCTCCGAGCTCGCCGCCCGCCAGGGGCTGAAGCTCAAGGAGCTGCACCTCGAGTCCGGCCGCCTCGACGAAGTGTTTCGTACCATCACCGCCTGACTACACGGAAGCACATGCGCAACGTGGGCATCATCATGCGCCGCGAGCTCGCGAGTTACTTCGCGACGCCGCTGGCGTACGTTTTCATACTGATCTTTCTGGTGCTGGCCAACGCCTTCACCTTCTATCTGGGCGGCTTCTATGAGCGCGGCCAGGCCGACCTCGAGCCGTTTTTCACGTTCCATCCCTGGCTGTACCTGTTCCTGATCCCGGCGGTGTCGATGAAGCTGTGGGCCGAGGAGCGCAAGTCGGGCAGCATCGAGCTGCTGATGACGCAGCCGGTGACGTTGCCCCAGGCGGTGCTCGGCAAATTCCTGGCGGCGTGGATCTTCACGGCGCTGGCGCTCGCCCTCACCTTCCCGCTGTGGATCACGGTCAATTTCCTCGGCCGGCCCGACAACGGCGCGATCCTGGCCGCCTATCTCGGCAGCCTGCTGCTCGCCGGCGGGTTCCTGGCGATCGGCTCGTGCATGTCGGCGCTCACCCGCAGCCAGGTGGTAGCGTTCATCCTCGGCGTCGTGGCGTGCTTCGTGTTCCTGCTGGCCGGCTTTCCGCTGGTGCTGGACGTGTTTCGCGGCTGGGCGCCGCAGACGCTCACCGATGCGATCGCCTCCCTGTCCTTCCTCACCCATTTCCAGTCGATCGAGAAGGGAGTGATCGACGTGCGCGACCTGCTGTACTTCGCGATGCTGATCGGCTTCTTCCTGCTCTCGACCGGCATCGCCCTCGAGCTGCGCAAGGCGGATTAGCACCATGACCAAACGCTCGACCCTGGGCGGCGCAACCCTGCTGGGACTGGCGCTGCTGTTCATCGGACTCACGGTGCTGTTCAACTTCGCGCTGCGCGGCTGGCGCGTGGATCTCACTCAGAACCACCTCTACACCACCGCGCCCGGCACCGGGCGCATCCTCAAGAGCATCCACGAGCCGATCAATCTCTACTTCTTCTTCTCCGAGAAGGCCGCCGGGCAGCTGCCGCAGCTGAAGACCTACGGCGTGCGGGTGCGCGAGTTCCTCGAGGAGCTCGCGACACGCTCCAACGGCATGCTGCGTCTGCACGTCGTCGATCCGCAGCCGTTCTCCGAGGACGAGGACCGCGCTGCCGAGCTCGGCGTGCGCGGCGTGCCCTTCGGCGCCACCGGGTCGCAGCTGTACTTCGGCCTGGCCGGAACCAACTCCACCGACGGCCACCAGGCCATCGAATTCTTCGATCCCAACAAGGAGCAGTTCCTCGAGTACGACGTGATGAAGCTCGTCTACGAGCTCGCCAATACGAAGAAGCCGGTGGTCGCCTGGCTGTCGACGCTGCCGATGGGCCCGGGCTTCGACCCGCAGACCGGCCAGATGCGCGAGCCGTGGGTCGTCTATGGACAGGCGGAGCAGCTGTTCGAGATCCGGCCGCTCGAGCCGGCCGCCGCCCGGATCGACCCGGACGTGAACGTGCTGGTGCTGGTCCATCCGAAGAACCTGTCGCCGGCGACCCAGTTCGCGATCGACCAGTACGCGCTCCGCGGCGGCCACATCCTCGCCT
>DASPOP010000197.1:0-17210 GCA_035625955.1 Steroidobacteraceae bacterium
CGCCGGAGGTCCGGGTGGTGCTCGACTGCACGCTGGGCGCGCGCGAGGGGCGCGAGCTGGTAGCGAGTTTCGTGGCCGAAGGCAGCGCCACCGCGGCCGGCGACCGCATGAGCGAGGTGATCGCGGCCTTCGAGACTGCGAGCAGCGCGGCGCTCGCCTCGATGTCGCAGCAGGCGGCGGCGGCCACGCGCGCCTTCGCCGCGCATGGCACGACCCCGGCGCACTGAGGAAAGGCGGAGTCAGGCCGAGCGCGGCGCGGCCAACTCCTCGCTGGCGCGCAGCAGGTGCGCGAACGGCAGCGTGCCGGCGGCCTGGCGGGTGAGGAGCGCGAGCAGCTCCGTGGCGCTGCACGGCTCGCCGAACAGGCGCCCCTGGGCATAGAGGCAGGAATTGCGGCGCAGGAACTCGAGCTGCGCGCGCGACTCGACGCCTTCGGCGATCACTTCCATCCCCAGCGAGCGTCCCATCTCGATGATGGTGCGCACGATGGTGGCGTCGCCGGCGTCCTCGCTGGCATCGCGCACGAACGACTGGTCGATCTTGAGCGTGCCGATCGGGAACTGCTGCAGCGCCGACAGCGACGAGTAGCCGGTGCCGAAATCGTCGATCGAGAGATGCAGCCCCATGGCGAACAGCTCGTCCAGCAGGCGCACGGTGCGCGGCGCGTCCGCCATCAGCGTGGTCTCGGTGATCTCCAGCTCGAAGGCGGTCGGCGACACGCCGTGGCGGCGGAACACCGAGCGGCAGCGCAGGATGAAGCTCGCCTGGCGCAGCTGCCGCAGCGAGAGATTGAGCGAGATGCGCCCCGGATCGCCGCCTTCGCTCTGCATCTGCCGGTAGTCCAGGCACACGCGGTTCAGCACCCACTCGCCGATGTCGAGGATCAGGTTGGTCTCCTCGGCGAGCGGAATGAACTGCGACGGCGGAATGTCGCCGTGTCCGGGCAGCCGCCAGCGCAGCAGCGCCTCGGCGCCGATGATGCGCCCGTTGCGCAGGTCGACCTTGGGCTGGTAGCGGATCTCGAGCTCGTCGCGCTCGAGCGCGCGCCTGAGCTTGCTCTTCAGCATCAGCCGCTCGACCGCGGCCGCGTTCATTTCCGGCGAGTAGAACGCGAAGGTGTTGCCGCCGTTCTGCTTGGAGTAGTACATGGCGGCATCGGCGTTGCGGATCAGGTCGATGACGTTCTCGGCGTCGCGCGGGCAGAAGGCGATGCCGAGGCTCGCGGTCAGGAACACCTCCTGCTGGTTCAGCTGGAACGGCCGGCTCACCTCGGTGAGGATGGCGCGCGAGAGCTGGGCGATCGGCCCGCGGTTGTCGGCATCCGCCGCCAGCCCGTCGACGGTGAGCGCGAACTCATCGCCGGCGAGGCGCCCGACCACGGTCTCCCTGGGCACCGCGCGCACCAGCCGTTCGGCCAGCACCTCGAGCACGCGATCGCCGGCGCCATGACCGAAGGTGTCGTTGACCTCCTTGAAGCGATCCATGTCGAGATAGAGCACCGCCACGATCTGGCCGCTGCGCAGCGCGCGCGCGATGGTCTGCTGCAGCACATGGTAGAACTGCATGCGGTTCGGGATCTTGGTGAGCGCGTCGTAGCGGGCGAGGTAGCGGATGCGGCGCTCGGCGCGCTTGCGGTCGGTGATGTTGCGCGCCACGAAGATGTTGCCCTGGAACTGCGGGTCGTCGCTGGCGATCACCGAGCCGGTGAAGGACACCGGAATGGTCTGGCCGCTGCGGGTGCGGACCACGGTCTCGCGCGTCTCCTGCGCCGCCTGCAGCAGGTCGAAGCCGGCGCGCTCGCGCTCCTCGAGGATCGCCGCGATACCGCGGCCGAGCAGCTCCTCCTCGCCATAGCCGAGGAGCTTGCAGGCGGCGGAATTGACCAGCCGGATGACGCCCTCGGGCGAGGTGACGAACACCGCATCGGTCATGCTGTTCAGCATGCTGTGCAGGTAGTTCTTGCTGATCGTCGACTGGCGCAGCTTGCCGCGCATGCGCTCGAAGGCCTGCTCGAGTCCGGCGAGCGAATCCTGCGCGCGCACCTCGACCGGGCGCGTGTAGTCGCCGACGCCGATGCGGTCGGCGCTCCTGATGAGCGTCTCGACCGGCCCCTCGAGCTCGGCGAGCGCGCGCCAGGCGAGCACCGCCGCCGCCACACCGCCGCCGACTGCGACCAGCAGCGCGAGCCACCAGGTGAGGCTGGCGTGCGAGGCGCTGAGCGCGGCGAGCTGACCGCTCAAGGGCGCGGCGGCCGCGGGCGAGGTCTGCTCGAGCGTCAGGGTGAGCTGCGCCAGCGTCTCGGGGGTCGTCGCTCCGGGGAAGCTCTCCATCATGAGCCGCACCGGCGCCACGGCCTGAGCGCTTTGCGCCCCGGGAGCCGGCGCCGTGCCGCGCTCCCACGAATACAGCGTCCCGCCCAGGCGGTTGTCGACCGAAATCGCACTGACCGTGGGATCGTCGAGGAACGGCTGCAGGCGGCGGGCGATCCCGGCGGTGTCCTGGGCGCGCACCGCGCCGGCGACCGAGTCAGCGGCGTGCGCAGCGACGCTCTGGGCGCGCGCCTTGAGCTCCGTGCCCACGCGCTCGCCCGCCGCGGCTTCCGCGAGGCTGCCGAGGGTGGAGGATTCGGCCTGCTGTCGCAGGATCAGGAGCGCCGCCACCGCGGCGCAGGCCAGCAGCGCGGTGAGGAACGCGGCACCCGCGTAGCGGAATTTGAAGCTGGCGGCGGTCACTCTTTCGGTGCCCGTCCGGGGAGGCAGGTGTGCTCCGGACAGGATCCCCTTGCTTTTGGGGATTCACTCTACCGCAAGCTCAGTAGTTGGCCCAGACCCTCTTTATGTAGCCTAGCATCAGGTTGCGCATGGTCCCCATGGGATCCTCGACCGCAGCGAAGATCGGCGGCCGGCGCCGCAGCAGCTGCCAGTTCTCGCTGCGCAGTACCTGTCGCAGAAATTCGACATTACGGTCGATCGCCTCGATGTAGGGATTGCGGCCGTTGAAGAGGATCTCGAGGTAACGGTAGGCGGCACCGAAATCACGGTCGAGACGATTGCGGCGCGTGTCCTCGATGAACTCCGGCGTCTGCCGCAGCAGGTCGAGCCCCGAGGCGTACTTCACCTGCCGGTAGCCGCCGGAGAAGGGCAGGGCCACGCCGCCCAGGACGAACTCGGCATACAGCCGGTCGCGGCACTTCTCCAGATAACAGCGGTCGGCGATCTGCGCGATCATGTCCGCCGTGCCGAGCAGATGGCCGAGCAGCACGTCGCGCCGGTCCGCGAGCTGCGACTCGATCTCGGCGAACGGCACCTCGTAGCCGGTGAAGTGGATGATCTCGGTCGCCATCGGCACCCAGGCCTCGAGGCCCAGCGTCGGCAGGTACTCCTCGAGGAAGTGCGCGCCGCGCGAGACGTGCACGCGGGTGAACTCGGCGCCGTTGCGCGACTCGCGCTCATCGGTGCGCCTGAGATAGCCAACGTCGTGGAAGAGCCCGGTGATGAGCCCGACGATGGCCCGGGCACCGCCGAGGCGCGCCTCATCGGGCGCCTGCCGCTCGTAGCCGACGATGAGCCGGGCGAGAGCCAGAGTGATGTCGAGCGTGTGCTGCCGGTCGTGATAAACGGTATCGACGCCGTGAAATCCGGGCACTTCGCCGGCGAACAGCCGCTCGAAGTGCTCGAAGGCGCGCTCCACCGGCTCGAGCGACAGCTTGGGCCAGATGGACCGGTAGAGGCCCGCGACGGCCTCCAGCACCGCGCGCGGCGAGCTCACCTGCACCGTGTTGGTAACGTCGAAATCGCTGCGCCGCGTGTTGAGCATGGTCGACCGAGGTGCCTTGAAGGACGAGTTGATGTTGGCCCTCCCCGAATGAGGCCCCGGCTTAACTTGAGCGCAGTCTAGTTAGTTGCCGCCGCCGCTGGCATGACGCGCCGCACAGTTTTCGCCCTCACGAGGCGGTGAGATGGTAAATAACCCTTTTATTTCAAAGGGTTCCGTGATCCTTCAGTCGCCGCTTTGCGACAGCGGGGCGGAGCGCGCGGTGAAGTCGGCGATCACCGGAGCGTGATCGGAAGGGCGCTCGGCGCGGCGCGGCTCACGGTCGATGACGCAGGCCGTGCAGGCCGAGGCGAAGGCCTCATCGGCGAGCAGCAGGTCGATGCGCAGGCCGTGATTGCGGCGGAAGGCGAGCATGCGGTAGTCCCACCAGCTGTAGGTTCCCGGCGGCTGCTCGAAGCGGCGGAACACGTCGACCAGGCCTATGTCGAGCAGCGTGCGCAGCGCACGCCGCTCGGGCTCGCTCACGTGCACCGAGCCGGCCCAGGCGGCCGGATCGTGCACGTCCCGGTCCTCGGGCGCGATGTTGAAATCGCCGAGGACCACGATTTGCCGGTGCGCGGCGAGCTCCGCGCGCAGCCACGCCGCGAGCGCCGCCAGCCAGCGCAGCTTGTAGTGGTATTTGTCCGAGTCGACCGTCTGGCCGTTCGGCACGTAGAGGTTCACGACGCGCAACCCGCCGGTGCTGGCGGCGAGCACGCGGCGTGCGGGATCCTCGAGCTGCGGGATGTCGGTCACTACCCCGCTGCAGGGCCAGCGCGAGAGCAGCGCCACCCCGTTGTAAGTCTTCTGGCCGCTCGCGAGCACCTGGTAGCCGAGCGCTTCGAGCTCGGCGCGCGGGAAGTCCTCGTCCGTGAGCTTGGTCTCCTGCATGGCGAGCACGTCGACGGGAGTGCGCGTCAGCCATTCGAGCACCTGCGGCAGCCGCACGCGCAGCGAGTTCACGTTCCAGGTCGCGATGCGCACGGCTCGACGGGCGTATCAGTAGATACGCAGCCCGCCGTACTTGCGGCGGATGCGCCGGTCGAGCAGCCGCCAGCCGAGGACGAACCCGGCGCTGAGCGCGAGCAGCGCCGTCGCGATGACCCATCCCCAGGGGCCGCGCGCGGGCGGCGCGCCGGCTGCGGTGTCCTCCGGCGCCGGCAGCGCCGCGGCGCGCTCGGCGTCGAGCTCGGACTGCAGGCGGCTCACCTCCTCGCGCAACGCCGTCACTTCCGCGTCGCGCGTGCTGTCCGGCGCCGCCGGCGCAGGCGGCAACGCCCGCGGAGGCTTCGGCGCGGAGGGTTTCGCGGGATGCGGCTCCGCCGCTGGCGCCGGGCTGCGCGCGGCTTCCGCCGCCGGAGTCTCGCCCTCCGCGGCAGCCGCGGACGGATTCGGCGCGGACTCGGACTGCGGCGCGGGCGCCGCGGGCGCCGCGGGCTCGGGCGAGGGCTGCGCATGCGCCGCGAGCGCGAGTGACAGCAGCCCCGCGGCGAGCGCGCGCCTCAAGCGGCCAACTCGCCGGCGGCCAGGATGCCGTGCTGGCGGAGCAGCGCGCGCACGTCGGGTGTGCGGCCGCGAAACTCGATGAAGGCCTCGAGCGCATCGCGGCTGCCGCCGCGCGAGAGGATCGCATCGAGAAAGCGCTGCGCCATGCCGCGATCGAACACCCCACTCTCCTCGAAGGCCGCGAAGGCATCCGCCGCCAGCACCTCGGCCCACTTATAGCTGTAGTAGCCGGCGGCGTAGCCGCCCGCGAAGATGTGGCCGAAGCTGTGCGGGAAGCGGTTCCATTCCGGCACCGGCACCACCGCGACCTCGCGGCGCACCTCGGCGAGGATCTCGAGCACGCGCCCGCCGCGCTCGGGCGAGTACTCCGTGTGCAGGCGGAAATCGAACAGCGCGAATTCCAGCTGCCGCATCATCGCCAGCCCCGCCTGGAAGCTGCGCGTGGCGATGAGGCGCGACTGCATTTCCCCGGGCAGTGCCGCACCGCTCTCGAAGTGGCCCGAGATCTGCTGCAGCACCTCCGGGTGCCAGGCGTAGTTCTCGAGGAACTGGCTCGGCAGCTCCACCGCGTCCCAGGCGACGCCGTTGATGCCGGCGAGGCTCGGGTAGTCGATGCGGGTGAGGAGGTGATGCAGCCCGTGGCCGAACTCGTGAAACAGCGTCACCACGTCGTCGTGGGTGAGCAGGGCCGGCTGGCCCGCGCCCGGCGGCAGGAAATTGCACACCAGATACGCGACCGGGAGCGCCGCCCCGGAGGCGAGGCGCTTGCGCCCGACGCATTCGTCCATCCAGGCACCGCTGCGCTTGTTGGGGCGCGCGTAGGCGTCGAGGTAGAAGCTCCCGACACGCGCGCCGCTCGCGGCCTCGATGTCGAAGAAGCGTACGTCCTCGTGCCAGGCCGGGACGCCGGAGCGCTCGCGGATGCGCACGCCGAAGAGGCGCTCCGCGACCGCGAACAGCCCGCCGAGCACCCTTGGCAGGGGGAAGTACGGGCGCAGCTCCTCCTGCGACACGGCGAAGCGCGCGCGCTGCAGCCGCTCGGAGTGAAAGCCCACGTCCCAGGCCGCGAGCCCGCGCCCGGCGAACTCCTCGAGCTCGGCGAACTCGGCGACCGCGGCGGGCCGCGCCGAGCGCGCCAGCTCGTGCAGGAACTCGAGCACCTCGTCGACGCTGCGCGCCATGCGGGTGGCGAGCGCGTACTCGGCGTAGTTCGGGAAGTCGAGCAGCCGTGCGGCCTCGTATCTCAGGCGCAGGATCTCCTCCATCACGGAGGAATTGTCCCAGCGGCCGGCGCCCGGCCCGCGGTCCGAGGCACGCGTGGTCCAGGCCTCGTAGAAGGCGCGGCGCAGGGTCTCGGATTCGGCATCCGTCAGCACGGCGACGTAGGTAGGCTGGTCGAGGGTGAGAATCCAGCCGCTCAGCTGCCGCTCGCGGGCACGGCGCGCGGCCAGCTCGATGAGCATCGCGTTGAGGCCGCGCAGCTCGTCGGGGTCGGTGACGTGCCAGCTCCAGGCGTTGGCCGCGTCCAGCACGTTCTCCTCGAATTTCGCCTGCAGCTGCGTGAGCTCCTGCATCACGGTCTTGAAGCGCGCCTTCTTCTCGGGCGGCAGGGCCACGCCGGCGAGGCGAAAGTCGCGCACCGCGTGCTCGATGACCCGGCGCTGCACCGGCGCGAGCGCCGCGGCGTCGCGCTCGGCGATGGTGCGATAGGCACGGAACAGGGGCTCGCTCTGCGCCAGATCGGTCTGGTAGGCCGACAGCAGCGGCAGACAGGCGTTGTAGCCGGCCCGCAGCGCGTCGGAATTGAGCACCGCGTTGAGATGGCTCACCGGGGACCAGGTGCGGGTGATGCCGTGCTGCAGCTCCTCGAGCGGCTCGATGAGCGTCGCAAAGGTCGGCTTGGGGAGAGCGGCGAGCTCGCCGATGCGCGCGCGGTTGCGCGCCAGCAGCTCCCGCACCGCCGGCTCCACATGCTCGGGTCGGATCTGCACGAAGCGCGGCAGCGGATCCTGGCCAAGTAAGGGGTTGTCCATCGGTAGCGCCATTGTAGCCGACCCCACCGGCGGAACCCCGCCCGCGGTTCCTCGGATAACATGGCGGTGCGAGGTATTTATGGGCGCGAAATTCGACCTGGTGGTGATCGGCGGCGGCAGCGGCGGGCTCGCGGCGGCGCAACGCGCGGCCGAATGCGGTGCGCGCGCCGTGCTCATCGAGTCGGGCCGCCTCGGCGGCACCTGCGTGAACGTCGGCTGCGTGCCGAAGAAGATCATGTGGAACGCGGCGGAGCTCGGCGGCGCGCTGCACGATGCGCCTGAGTACGGTTTCGCGGCCGCGGGGGCTGGCCACGACTGGCGCGCGCTGAAGCACCGGCGCGACGCCTATATCACGAAGCTCAACGACATCTACGCCGCCAACCTCGCCCGCCGCAACGTCGAGCTGGTGCGCGGCCGGGCGAGCTTCCTCGATGCGCACACCGTGAGCGCCGCCGGGCGCACGCTGACCGCCCCGCACATCGTCATTGCGACCGGCGGGCGCCCCCAGGTGCCGCGCATCCCGGGAGCGGAGCTCGGCATCACCTCCGACGGCTTCTTCGAGCTCGAGGCTCTGCCGCCGCGCGTCGTCGTCGCGGGCGGCGGCTACATCGCCGTCGAGCTCAGCGGAATCTTCGCGGGCCTGGGCGCGCAGACGACGCTGGTGCTGCGCGGACCCGCGCCGCTGCGCAGCTTCGACCCGATGATCGGCGAGACGAGCCTGGCGAGGCTGCGCGCGGCGGGCGTCACGGTGGTGACCGACATCAAGCCGGGCTTCGTCGCTCGCGATACCGACGGCGCGCTCGTTGCGACGTTCGCCGACGGCCGCAGCGTCGGCCCCTGCGACTGCCTGCTCTGGGCCATCGGCAGGGAAGCCACGGTCGCCGATCTCGCCCTCGAGCGGGCCGGAGTCCGGCTCGATGCGAGCGGCTTCATCGCCACCGACATGTACCAGGCGACCAGCGCCGACGGCGTCTACGCAGTGGGCGATGTCGCCGGAAGGGCGCAGCTCACGCCGGTCGCGATCGCCGCCGGCCGGCGGCTTGCCGATCGCCTGTTCGGAGGTCAGGCGGCGCGGCATGTTGACTACGACAACATCCCGACGGTGATCTTCGGGCATCCGCCGATCGGCACGGTCGGGCTCACCGAGCCCGCGGCCCGGGCGCGCTACGGAAACGACGACGTCAGGGTTTTCCGCTCGAGCTTCGTGCCGCTCTATCACGCGGTGACGGGGGCCAAGCCGCGCACCGAGATGAAGCTCGTGACGCTCGGCCCCGAGCAGCGCATCGTGGGGCTGCACGTCGTGGGGCCGGGGGCCGACGAGATGCTGCAGGGCTTCGCGGTAGCGGTGCGCATGGGCGCCACCAAGAAGGACTTCGACGACGCCGTGGCGATCCATCCGACGAGCGCGGAGGAATTCGTCACGATGCGCTAGAGGTTCGCCGACCGCTCCTTGAGCGCCGCCAGCACCGTGGCCGTCGACGGGCGTATGCCGCGCCACAGCCGGAACGACTCCGCGGCCTGCTCGACCAGCATGCCCCAGCCCTGCAGCGCCTGCGCGGCGCCGTGGGCGCGCGCCCAGTCGACGAAGGCGGTCGCCGCGCGGCCGTAGGCGAGGTCGTAGCACACCGTCCCGCGGCCGACGGCGCCCGCGGGCACCGGCGGCATCTGGCCCGAGAGGCTGGCCGAGGTCGCGTTGATGATGAAATCGAAGGGCTCGGTGCCGATGTCATCGAATCCCACGCCGTGCGTGGCGCCGAGGTCAGTGAAGGCGGCGGCGAGCGCGGCGGCGCGCTCGGGCGTGCGGTTGGCGATCACTACCAGGGTGGGTGACAGGCCGAGCAGCGGCGCGAGGATGCCGCGGGTGGCGCCGCCGGCGCCGATGATGAGCATGCGCCGGTTGGTGATCACCAGACCGAGGTTGTCGCACAGGTCGCGCACCAGGCCCGCGCCGTCGGTGTTGTCACCGAGAATGGTGCCGTCGTCGCGCAACGCCAGGGTGTTCACCGAGGCGGCATGCGCGGCGCGCGCGGTGAGCTCGTTGGCGGCCTCCACCGCCGCGATCTTGTGCGGCACCGTGATGTTGAGTCCGCGGCCGCCGCGGTCGAAGAATCCGGCGACGAACCCCGCGAACTCGCCCGCGGACACGTCGTACAGGCGATAGCTCATCGCCTGTCCGGTCTCGCGCGCGAACATGCCGTGAATGAACGGCGACAGGCTGTGGCCGATCGGATGCCCGACGACTCCGTAGGGATCGGGTGCGGCGTTCATTTAACCTATTGTGACAGCATCCGGACCTGCGTGCCTCCCGCAGCTCCGGCGCCGAGCGCCGCCGCCAGCTCGGGCAGCCACGCGTGCATGCGTTCCTCGGTCTGCCAGGGCGGATTCGCGATCAGCAGTCCCGAGCCGTTGAGCGAGACGCGCGAGTCGCGCGGATAGAGCCACAGCTCCGCGGCGAGCGTCGGCGCGGCGACTGCACGCGAGAACTCGACGTGCCAGGCCGACGTGACCCGCTGTTCCTTGATCGGGTACCAGACGGCGAACACTCCGGTCGCGAAGCGCCGCAGCGCGTCGCCGATCGCCGCCGTGATCCGCACAAACTCCGCGCGCGTCTCCTCGAACGGCGCATCGATGAAGATCAGTGCGCGCCGCTCGGCTGGCGGCAGCGCCGCGCGCAGCAGCTTCAGGCCGTCGCCCTGCTCGATGCGCGCGCGCGGCAACGCCCGCTGCGCCGCCCCCCGCGAGCCGGCGTCGCCGACCGCGGCCTTGAGCGCCTGCGCCTCCGCCGCCTGCCACTCGACCAGCACCGCGCGGTCCTGCGGCCGCAGCTCCTCGAGCGCGATGAGCGGCGAACCCGGGTAGAAGCGGCTCGAGCCGCGCGCCGCGCGCAGCCGCCCGAGCAGCTGCGCGTAGTGCCGCAGCTCCGGCGCGCGCGGCTCGCCTGCGAGGAAGCGCCCGATGCCGGCGGCCGCCTCCGCGCTGCCGCCCGAGAGGTCGTAGCCGCCGCGGCCGGCGTGCGTGTCGAAGTAGAGGAATCCCTTCGGCTTGCGCTTCAGCGCCGCGAGCAGCGCGAGCAGCGTCACGTGCTTGTGTACGTCGGCGAAGTTGCCTGCGTGGAAACTGTGGCGGTATTTCATCGGCGGCGGCGCGGCTGGCGCGCCGGCCGCAGCTTCGCCCGGCCCGGGGCGGCCGCCACGGCGCGCGCGCACAGCGCGCGGAAGCCGGCGGCGACGTACGGCGCCAGTCGCTCACGCACACTGTCGAGGTCGGAGGAGCGGCACAGGCCGCCCGAGAGCTTGTCGAGGCGGCCGGTCTCGGCGAAGGTCAGAGTGAGGGCTCCGGTGAGGAACTGGTAGCCCCAGTAGATCTCGCGCGGCGGACATTCGGGCAGGGCCTCGCACAGCACGGTGATGAATCTGTCGACCAGCGGGTCGAAGTGGCGCGTCATCATCATCGGGCCGAACTCCGGCGAGTTGTTCACATAGGCGACCAGCGCGAAGTAGCTCTTCCAGCCGGGGCCGCCGCGCGCGGAGCGCTCGAGCAGCGGCTCGAAGAAGGCGTTGGCGATCGCCTCGAGCGAGGGGGCCGCCGGCAGCGCGCGCCGCCGGACTTCCTCGAGCAGCTCGAGCCGCTCGCGGTTGAGCACCTCGGCGCGCCGCTCGAACACCGCGGTAAAGAGCTCGCGCTTGCCGCCGAAGTGGTAGCTCACCAGGGCGACGTCCACTCCCGCCGACTGCGTGATATCGCGCAGCGAGACGCCGTAGAAGCCACGCTGCGCGAACAGCTGCTCGGCGGCGTCCAGGATCCGCTCCTTTGCCGGCCGTTCCGCGGTCTTCTTCTTCATTCTGGTGCGCTGCAACATTGATGGAGGCCCCCAACAGTTTCCCGGGATTCGAGCCGCGCGGCAAACCCGGCGCGCGGCCTTGACGGTTTCAACGATTGTTGAATATATTCTCAACAGTTGTTGAATAAGTACCCGGGGGGATCACATGAACAACTACGCACGGGCGCCGCTGGCGGCGTGGCTCACGGCCTGCGGCACGCTGCTGGTGCCGGCGGCACTGCCGGCACAGACGGCCAGCGGCGGCGCAGCCGCCCAGGCTGAGGGCGCCGCCGAGAGCGCCGGGATCCAGGAAGTGGTGGTGACCGCGCGGCGGCGCAGCGAGAATCTGCAGGACGTGCCGCTCACCGTGTCGGCGGTGACCGCCGATACCATCCAGACGCAGGCGATTACCAACATCGAGGATCTCGGCAGCTTCGTGCCGAACCTGAAGATCTCCCAGGACCGCGCCACCAGCAGCACCATCAACATCTACATCCGCGGCGTCGGCCAGAGCGACCCGCTGTGGGGCTTCGACCCCGGAGTCGGGGTCTACGTCGACGACGTCTACATGGCGCGGCCGCAGGCGGGGCTGCTGGACGTACTGGACGTCGAGCGCCTCGAAGTGCTGTCCGGCCCGCAGGGCACGCTGTACGGCAAGAACACCATCGCCGGGGCGCTCAAGTACGTGACGCGCGACATCGCAGGTCCCGCGAGCCTCACGGCCTCCGTGACCGCGGGCAACTATGACGAGCGCGATTACAAGCTCAATGCCTCGATGCCGCTCATCGCCGATCACGTGTACTTCGGCGTCGCGGTGGGTTATCTCAAGCACGACGGCTACGGCGAGGTGCTGGCGCAGCCGGGCGGCGTGCCGGCGCCCGACACCGAGATCGGTGCGCAGGTCTCGAACAAGGACATCCTCGTCGGGCGCGCCAACCTGACCTTCACCTGGGGTGAGAGCTCGAAGCTGCGGCTGATCGCCGACGACATCCTCGACAACTCCAATGCCTCGGGAGGGCAGCGGCTCAACAACTACCTGGTGCCGCAGTTGAGCAACCCCTTCGATATGTACGACGACATGCCGGTGGACAGGGATTTCTTCCACCGCGACGGCTACTCGGCCACCTACACGCAGAGCCTGACGAGCCAGCTCGACCTGAAGGTCGTCGGCGCCTACTACGAGGGCCGCGGCCAGCAGTTCATCAACTTCGCCCACCTGGAGCAGAACCTGTTCGAGGTGCCGGCCAAGATCTACGATCATCAGGCCTCGGGCGAGGCGCAGCTCACCTTCCACAACGATCTCGTCAAGGCGGTGGGCGGCGTCTTCTACATGGACAGCACCGCCTGCGGCGACTACAACGGCTCGATCGGCACGCTGACGCTGCTGGGCATTCCCGCGTTCGATCTCTACATCACCGAGCTGGTGAACGGCTGCGTGCGCACCAAGAGCGAGGCGCTCTACGGCGATACCTCCTGGAAGCTCACCGACAGCCTCAACCTCGATGCCGGCGTCCGCTGGAACGAGGACCAGAAGACCGCCACGGTATATCAGGCCGACTACGCGAGCATCGCGCCGACGCAGCTCGTGCCCGGCACGACCTTCTTCGATCCCAACCAGGTGCCGGCCGGGTTCTTCCCCGATCCCGGCGTGGTCACGAACTACACCGGCAACCGTGCGTTCGTGAACATCACCCCGCGGCTCGGCCTCGACTATCACTTCACCCCGCATCTGATGGGCTACCTGAGCTACAGCCGCGGCTTCAAGAGCGGCGGCTTCGACATGCGCGGCAATGCGCTGGTCTATCCGGGCACCGAGAACGGCTACAACTCCGAGACCGCCGACAACTACGAGCTGGGCGTGAAGTCCACCTGGCTGGACGGGACACTGCTGCTGAATGCGGCGGCGTTCTACGACCCCTACAAGGATGCGCAGATCGGCGTGCAGCAGTTCGTGAGCGTCGGCGGCGCGCCGACCAACCTCACCGCCGTCCTCAACGCCGGCAAGCAGATCAATCAGGGCGCGGAGCTGCAGGCCGCGTGGCACCCGATCCGTCCGCTGACGCTCGGCCTCAACGCCGGCTACCTCGATTCCTACTACAAGGACTACCTGGTTCCGTGCAGCATCTTCACCGCCGATCCCGGTTGCACGCCCGGCGTCGGCGCCGTCAATCTCGAGGCGTTCAACCGGCCGATCAACGCGCCGGCCTGGACCGTCTCGGGCAACGCCGTCTACACCTGGGACCTGCAGGCGGGCGCGGTCACGGCGCGCGCGGGCTACGACTGGCGGAGCTCCGCCAAGGTGGCCAACACCACCGCGAGCGTGACCGACCAGCCGGCCTACGGCCTCCTGAACGCCGGGCTCGCCTTCGAGACGAGCGACAAGGCCTGGCGCGTATCGCTCGACGGCAAGAACCTCGCCAACAAGTACTACCGCGTCGCGGGCTATGACTTCGGCGATCCGCCGATCGGGCCCGCCAATTCCTTCATCGGCGGCATCAGTCAGATCGGCTTCTACGGCCCGCCGCGCACCTGGGCCGTGACGGTGCAGTACCACTACTGACGGCACCGCCGACTCGAGGCACGCCGATGGGCTGGTTCGAGGCGCCCGAGCCGCTGCTGCCGGAGCTGATCGCACGCCACGGCCGCTGGCGCGGCGCGCGCACGGCGCTGGTGGAAGGGTCGCGGCGCCTGAGCTGGGCCGAGTTCGAACGGGACACCGCCCGGATCGCCAACGGGATCGCCGCGCTCGGGCTGCGCCCCGGCGAGCGCATCGCCATCCTCATGGACAGCAGCCTGGAGATGGCGCTGGCGACCTTCGGCATCCTGCGCTCGGGCTGCGTGGCCGTGCCGCTCAACATCTCGGTGAACGACGCCGCGGTCGGCGCCATGATCGAGGACGCCGCGGCCCGCGCCGTGTTCGCCTCCGGCACGCACTGTGCGCGCCTCGACGCGCTCGCCGGAGTGTGGAGCCGGGTCGCCAGCGCGGTGCGCGTGGCACACCGCTCGCCGGGACCGCCCTGGATCGAGCTCAGCCCCTGGGTAGCGCAGCAGTCCGCCGGCGCGCCGCGCGCGGCGGTCAGCCCGCAGGCCGAGTGCAACATCATCTACAGCTCGGGCACCACCGGTGTGCCTAAGGGCATCGTCCACACTCACCGCTGCCGCCTCAACTGGGCGGTGGACTGCGCACTCACCCTGCGCTACCGGAGCGACTGCGTCACGCTGTGCTCGCTCGGGCTGTTTTCCAACATCAGCTGGGTGGCCATGCTGTGCACGGTGCTGGTCGGCGGAACCATCGTGATCATGCCGCACTTCGAGCCGCAGGCCTGCGCGGCGCTCATCGAGAGCGAGCGCATCACCCACGGCAACTTCGTGCCGCTGCAGCTCGAGCGGCTGCTGGCGCTCCCGGAGCTCGGGCGCCACGATCTCGACAGCCTCGACACCATCATGTGCTGCGGCTCGCCGCTGCCGCTCAGCGCCAAGCGCGAGTTCCCGCGCCGCACCGGAGCGACGCTCATCGAGCTCTACGGGCTCACCGAGGGCCTGTGCACGATCCTTGCGCCCGAGGACTTCGAGGCCAAGACCGCGTCCGTCGGCAAGCCCTTCCTCGGCAGCGACATACGCGTGATCGGCGAGGACGGAGCCGAGCTGGCCGCGGAGGCCGTGGGCGAGATCGTGGGGGTGAGCCCGCTGCTGATGCAGGGCTACAACCGGCGCGACGAGGCGAGCGCGGAGGCCACCTGGGAGGGTCCGGACGGCCGCCGCTGGCTGCGCACCGGCGACCTCGGCTACCTCGACGCCGACGGCTTCCTCTACATCGTCGACCGCAAGAAGGACATGATCCTCTCGGGCAGCCAGAACGTGTATCCGGCGGACATCGAGCAGGTGATGCGCGAGCACCCGGAGGTCGCGGAGGTGGCGGTGGTCGCCGCCCGCAGCCGCAAGTGGGGCGAGACGCCGGTCGCGGTGGTGGTGGCGAAGCCGGACCGCAGCATCGAGCCTCAGGCGCTGATCGCGTGGACCAACGAGCGGGTCGGCAAGCAGCAGCGCATCGCCGACGTCGTGTTGCGCAGCTCGCTGCCGCGCAATGCCAATGGCAAGATCCTGAAGCGCGAGCTGCGCGCCGAGCTCGCCGGGAGAGAATACTAGGTGGCTGCCGAGTACTGGTTCCAGAGTCAGGACGGCTTGCGGCTCTTCAGCCGCGTCTATGAGGGGCCGGGAGCGGCGGCGCCGGTGGTGGTGTGTCTGCACGGGCTGACGCGCAACAGCCGCGACTTCGAGGATCTCGCCGCGCACCTCGCCGCACGCTACCGGGTGATCGTGCCGGACGTGCGCGGGCGCGGGCTGTCGGCGCGCGATCCCAACTTCAGCAACTATCAGATTCCGGTGTATCTCGCCGACCTGCAGCGGCTGCTCGCCGGCCTCGGCGCCGCGCGGGTCGCGATCGTCGGCACCTCGATGGGCGGCCTGATGGCGATGGTGCTGGCGGCCATGCAACCCGCGCTGGTCGAACGCATCGTGCTGAACGACGTGGGGCCCGAGGTCGATCCTGCCGGGCTCGAGCGCATTCGCGGTTACGTCGGCAAGTCGGCTCCGGTGCGCGACTGGGCCGGGGCCGTGGCGCAGGTGCGCATGGTCTACGGCTCAGCCTGGCCCGGTCTCGACGCTGCGCGCTGGGAGAAGATTGCGCGCGCCAGCTACCGCGCGGATGCCCAGGGCGTGCCGCAGCCCGACAGCGACCCGCTCATCGCCGAGCCGCTCAAGGACACCTCCAAGGCGGCGCCGGACCTGTGGCCGCTTTGGGGCGCGCTCGCCAAGGTGCCGGTTCTCTCGATCCGCGGGGAGCACTCCGACATCCTGAGCGCTGCGACGGTGGCGCGCATGCAGCGCGAGAAGCCGGACCTGCGCACGCTGTCGGTCGCCAATCGCGGCCACGTGCCGCTGCTCGACGAGCCGGAGTGCCTCACGGCGATCGACGAGTTCCTCGCCGCGGCGGCGCGCGCCGCGGCCTAACCCTTCCTGCCCGAGGCGCTGCGCGGCGCCCCGGCCTGCAGCTTCGGGCGCTTGCGCGCTGCGCTCTTGGCCGCCGCGCCTTTGGCGGCGAGGGGCTTGCGCGTACTGCGCGCCGCCGGCCGCGGGTGTGCACGGGCGGTCTTGCCGTGTGCGCCCTGTGCCGGCGCGGCCTGGGCCGACGCCCCGGCTGCCGTGGTGGGGCGCTTGCCCGGCGCGGCTTTCTTCGCCGGCGCGGTTCTCCCCGCCGCCGTGGCTTTTGCGGCCGGCGTGGCCGCCGCGGCGCCCTCGCCTGCGGCCGGGGCTGCCGACTGCTTGCCCCGGCGGAAGCGCCCGAAGCGGCTGCCGCGCTCCGGGGCCGCGGCGAGCAGCGCCTTGCATTCCTCGAGCGTCAGGCTCTTCGGGTCGCGCTCCTTCGGTACCTTGGCATTCTTTTTCTTATCGGTGACGTACGGGCCGTAACGGCCGTTCAGCACCTGGATGCCGTCCGCGGGGAAATCCTGAATCAGGCGCGCCGCATCCGCCTCCTGCTTCAGGCGGATGACCTCGAGCGCGCGCTCGAGCGTCACGGTGTAGGGATCGTCCTCTTTCAGCGAGACGAACTTGCTGCCGTACTTCACGTAGGGCCCGAAGCGGCCGACGTTGGCGACGATGGTCTCGCCCTGCGCAGTGGCGCCGAGCGTGCGCGGCAGCTTGAAGAGCTCCATCGCATCCGCGAGCGTGATCGCATCCATCTTCTGTCCGGGCTTGAGGCCCGCGAAGCGCGGCTTCTCCGCGTCGTCCTTGGTGCCGATCTGCACGAACGGACCGTAACGGCCCATGCGCACCGTGATCGGCTTGCCGCTCGCAGGGTCCTTGCCGAGCTCGCGCGCCTGCGCGACCTGCTCGCGGGTGACGGTCTTCTCGATCTTCTCGACCTGATGGATGAACGGCTTCCAGAACTTCGCCAGCGGCGTCGTCCAGGGCTCCTCGCCACGCGATACCGCATCGAGCTCGTCCTCCATCGCCGCCGTGAAGCCGTACTCCACGTA
>DASPOP010000198.1:0-8625 GCA_035625955.1 Steroidobacteraceae bacterium
GCCAGCAGCTCCAAGGCCGTCGAGCCTGTTTTTTCTTGTGTCCGAGACTGGCGAAAGCATGGCGGAAATCGAAGACAACGTCGATCGCGAGCTGTTTCGCAACGTGGAAAAGCTCCGGCAGTTGCGTATCGAGCACCGCGACCTCGATGAGGTCATCTCACGCCTGTCGCTCGATCTGCACATCAACGAGCTGCAGTTGAAGCGCCTGAAGAAGCGCAAGTTGATGCTCAAGGATCAGATCGCACGCCTGGAGAGCCAGCTGATCCCGGATCTGAATGCCTGATGAGTAATGCCGAAAGCGCCGTGAAGAGCCTCATCCTCCGGCTCACCTCCGCGCAATTCCTGGCCGAGACGCTCGCGATCCTGATCGCGGTCGTGATCGCCCTGTACGTCGCGCGCGCCTCACGCTCCTGGCGTGCACTCAAGGACGTAGCCGCGCCGCTGCGCTCGAGCTGGCCCGAGCGGCTGCTCGACGCGGCGGGCGTGGTGGCACCGCTGCTCGCGGCCCTCGCGTCCCTGCTCGCCGCGCACGCCACGCTCGCCGCCACCGCCCTCGGCACCTCTGCGGTCGACAGCGCGGTGCAGATCGCGGCCGCGGCGGCCGCGCTGCGCCTCGGGGTGTACGTGCTCGGCCGGCTGCTCGGCCCCGGCTCCTGGGTACGCAGCCGCCAGGTCGCGATCACCGTGACCCTGTCGGTCATCGCGGGGCTGGCGCTGCTCGGCTGGCTGGACATGATCGAGGGAGCCCTCAATCGCATCAGCCTGGTGCCGGGCCGCAGCCAGTTCAGCCTGTGGGAGCTGCTCAAGGGGCTGGTGGTGGTGACGGCCTTCGTGGTGGTCGCGAGCCTCATCGCGCGCGCAGTCGAGCGCCACATGATGCGACTCGAGCAGGTCGCGGTGTCCACGCGGGTGGGGATCTCGAAGTTCGCCTACTTCCTGCTCCTCGGCCTCGGGATCCTGCTCGGGGTCAACGCCGCGGGCGTCGACATCACGACGCTCAACGTGCTCTTCGGCGCCATCGGCCTGGGGCTCGGCTTCGGCCTGCAATCGGTCGCCAGCAATTTCGTCAGCGGCTTCGTGCTGCTCATGGACAAGTCCATCAAACCCGGCGACGTCATCAGCTTCACTTCCGCCAATACCGGTGACATCACCGGCAGCAGCAACTTCGGCTGGGTGCAGGAGCTGCGCGGCCGCTACGTCGTGGTGCGCGACCGGGACGGCGTCGACACCCTGGTGCCGAACCAGAACCTGATCACCAGCCCGTTCATCAACTGGAGCTACTCGGACCAGCGGGTGCGCATCAGGCTGCCGGTGACCGTGAGCTACGACGACGATCCGGAGGCGGCGCTGCAGCTGCTGCTGGAGGCAGCCGAGGGGCATCCGCGCATCCTGCGCGATCCGCCGCCGGTGTCGCGCCTCATCAGCTTCGATGACAACGGCATGCGGCTCGAGGTCCGCTTCTGGATCGCCGATCCGGTCAACGGCGTCAACAACGTGCGCTCGGACGTCAACCGCGCCATCTGGCGGATTTTCCGCGCCCACGGGGTGCACATCCCGGTACCGCAGCGCGTCACGCGCCTCCTCGATGCGCGCACCCGGACGACGCCGCCGGGCGGCGCGGCCGCCGCGCCCGGGCGCGACCGGGCTGCCGACTGAGGCTACGTGCCGTTGCGGGTGAATGCGCAGCTCGCGATTCCCGATGACGAGCTGTCCGTTTCCTTCGTGCGCGCCTCGGGCCCCGGCGGCCAGAACGTCAACAAGGTGGCGAGCGCGGTGCAGCTGCGCTTCGATCTCGCCGCAAGCCTCGCCCTCAGCCCCGAGGTGAAGACGCGCCTCAGGGCTCTCGCCGGCCGCCGCATCACCGCCGGCGGAGCGCTGCTCATCGTCGCGCGCAATCACCGCACCCAGGGGGAGAACCGCCGCGAGGCCGGCGAGCGGCTCGCGGACCTCATCCGCCGCTCGCTCGCGGCACCCAAGCCGCGCCGCCCCACCGCGCCCACGCGTGGCGCGCGCGAGCGGCGTCTCGAGGGCAAGACGCATCTGAAGCGCGTCAAGCGGCTGCGCGGGCGGCCGCGCTGGGACGAGTGATATGGACAATCCTCAGGAGCTACTCATGTATTCCTCGGCCGTGATGGCCTTCCTCCACCACCTCGCCGCCTTCACTCTGGTGTCGGCGCTTGCGGTGGAGGTCGCGACGTTCAGGCCACCGCTCAGCGCGCAGCAGGCGCGGCGCCTGCAGCGCACCGACCTCGTCTTCGGGCTGTCGGCCGTCGCGGTGCTCATCATCGGCGCACTGCGCGTCGCCTACTTCGAGAAGACGACCGTCTACTATCTGCGCGACGTCTACTTCCTCACCAAGCTCACGGCGTTTCTCATCGCCGCGCTGATCTCGATCTATCCGACCATCACCTTCCTTTCATGGAAGGCAGCGCTGCGCAACGGTGCAGCGCCCGAAGTGAGCGCCGCGCGCATCCGCCGGGTGCGGCTGTGCCTGATGCTCGAGCTCACGGCAATCGTGGTGATCCTGGCGTGCGCGGCGCTGATGGCGCGCGGCTTCGGTTACGTGCGCTAGGACTGCCGCGCCGGGCGGATCAGCCACGCGGCGAGCGCCGGCAGCAGGATGATCGCCGCCAGCATGTTCACCAGGAACATGAAGGTCAGCATGATGCCGATGTCCGCCTGGAACTTGAGCGGCGAGAACACCCAGGTAGCGACCCCGATGGCGAGCGTGATGCCGGTGAAGATGATGCTGGCGCCCGTGACCCGCAGCGTACGCACATAGGATTCGCGCACCGTGAGTCCCTGCTGCAGGAACTCCTGCATGCGGCTGAAGAAGTAGATGCCGTAGTCGACGCCGATGCCGGCGCCGAGCGCCACCATCGGCAGCGTCGACACCTTGAGGCCGATGCCGACCAGCGCCATGACCGCATAGACCAGCACCGAGACCAGCGCCAGCGGCACCACCACCAGCACCGTGCCGACCACCGATCGGAAAGTCAGCAGGCACATCACGATGACCGCGCTGAATACGCCGGCGAGGATCAGCAGTTGCCTGGCCTCGACGGTCTCGTTGGTCGCCGCCATGACGCCGACGTTGCCCGCGGCGAGCCGCACCGCCGCGCCCTCGAGCGGATTGGCGGCGCGCCATTCCTTGACCGTCGTGACTGCGCGCGCGATCGTCTCGGCGCGGTGATCGGTGAGGAACATCATCACCGGCAGGACGTCGCAGTTCTCGTTGAGCAGCCCGGTGCTGGTCTCGATGTAGCGCGTCGACTGGGTGAGCTGAGTCTGCTCCCGGGGAATGCTGCGCCACTTGAGGCTCCCCTGGTTCCAGCCGGCGATCGCCACCTTGGCGATGAAGGGCAGCGTGATGACCTCCTGCACCCCGGGCACGTTGCGCATGTGCCAGCCGAAACGGTCGACGGCCGTAATCAGGTCGTGCCGGACGCATACCGGCTCCTCCGATTCCACGATGGCGGTGAGCACGTCGACGCCGATGGAGAACTTGGTGGTGATCACGTCGTTGTCGCGGTTGTAGCGCGAGTCCGGCCGCAGCTCCGGCACCCCCGCCTGGGTGTCGCCGATCGGGGTCTCGCGCCCCTTCCACCAGCCCGCCACGGCGAGCACCGCCGCGATCGCGATGATGGCGAGTGAAGGACCCCGGTCGGTGATCGTCGCCATGTGGCGCCAGAGCACCGCGAGGTGCTGCTGGCGCCGCTCGACACGGGCGCGGAAGCCGGGCCGGAAGTGCACATACGACACCAGCACCGGCAGCAGCACCAGGTCGGTGAGGATGACGATCGCGACGCCGATGCTGGCGGTGATCGCCATCTCGCGAATCACCTGCACGGGAATCAGCAGGATGGTCACGAACCCGACGAGATCGGCGAGCAGCGCGATGACCGCCGGCATCAGCAGCTGCCGGAAAACCCGGCGCGCCGCCTCGACGCTCTCGAGCCCGCCGAGAGCGGCATCCGCCACCGCGCTGATCTTCTGCACGCCGTGGCTCACCCCGATCGCGAAGATGAGGAACGGCACCAGCAGGCCGATGGGGTCGATGCCGTAGCGCAGCACCACCAGCGAGCCGAGCTGCCAGACGACCGCGATCGTCGAGCACAGCACCGGCACAAACGCAATGCGCCAGGACTGGCAATACAGCCACACCGCGAACAGCGTCAGCACCAGCGTGATGCCCGCGAACACCACCACCGAGGTTGCCCCCGCCGCGATGTCGCCCATCACTTTGGCGAAGCCGATCATGCGCACGTCGATCCCGTGGCGCGGGAATGCCGCCGTCTCGATCCCGTGACTCACGCGCGTCTGCACCTCGGGAGCCGCCGCCGACCCCTCCGCCGCGGGGCTCTCGATCTGCTGCCGCACCCGCAGCTCGAGGGCGTTGGCCACCGCGATCGGATCCACCGGACGTCCCTGCGCGTCCTGATCGAGCACGATCGCGCTCACCAGCGCTCCGGAGAAATCGTTGGCGACCAGCCGTCCGATGATGCCGGCCTTGCGGATGTTGTCGCGCACGCGCGCAAAGTTCTCAGGCGTGGGCGTGAAACCCTGCGGCATCACGTCGCCCGCCTCGATGCCGTCCTCGACCACCTCGATGTAGCGCACGTTGGGCGTGAAAATCGACTGCACCCGCGTGCGGTCGATGCCGTCGGTGACTATGACTTCGTCGGTTGCCTTGCGCAGCGCGGCGAAGAACTCCGCGGTGAACATGTCGCCATCGCGCGCAATCAGTGCCACCAGCACGCGGTTGGCGCCCTGGAACTCGGCCACCTTCGGATCGAGATAGGTGCGCATGTACTCATGGTGTACGGGGAGCGTCTTGAGGAACGAGGTGTCGATGCGCAGGCCATGCACCGCGGTCGCGCCGAGCACCAGCGTGCCGAGCGCAAACAGCGCGAGGATCAGGCCGCGATGCCCGAAGATGAGCCGCTCGAGAACGCCGCCCAGGCCCGGCAGCGGCGCATCACCGCTCGCGCCCCCGGCCATCAGTGCGGCTCCGCGAGCGTGATCCGCCGAACACCGCTCTCACCCGCGACGGCGAGCGTGTCTTTGCCGACCGCGAGCGCGGCCGACAGCCCGCTGCGGTCGCTCTGCTGCTCGAGACTGAAGGAGCGGCCGCCGTCGCGGCTCACCAGCACGACGCCCGAGAGGCCCACGACGGCGAGCGCGCCATCGGGGAGCGCCGCCGCGCTGTCGAGCAGCGCCACGGTGCCGGTCGGAAGCTGCCGCCAGCTCGCGCCGGCGTCCTCGGAGCGGTAGAGGTTGCCGCGCAGGCCGCAGGCGAGCAGCGCATTACCGGCGAGCGGCAGCACGTCGAAGAACGAGCCGGCGTAGGGTGAGGCGAGCTCCTGCCAGTGATCGCCGCTGTCCTCGCTGCGGTAGAGGTGTCCGGCTTCGCCGGCGATATAAAGCCGGGCCGCGGAGGCGCCCACGATGCGATTGAGGTGGTAGCCCCCGCCCGACTCCTCGATGGCCGAGGATGCGCGCGCAGCGGGCGGCGCGCCGGCGGGCCGCGCCGCAGGGCCCGGCGCGAACTGGCGCTCGCTCCAGCTCGCACCGCCGTCGGCGCTGGTGAGATAGGTGCTGTAAGCGCCTATGGCGATCGCCTTGCCGCCCGCGCCGCACCACACGTCCAGCAGCGGCCGCTGCGCCTCGGGCGCGTAGTGGACGAGCCGCCAGTTCTCGCCGGCGTCTGCAGTCGTGAGAATGACCTCATCGTGGCCCACTGCCAGACCATGCGCAGGATCGAAGAAGCACACGCCGGTGAGCAACGCCTGGACGGGCACGCTTGCCGCCTGCGTCCAGCTGCTGCCGCCGTCTTCCGAGTGGACGATGACACCGCGGTCACCAACCGCAACCAGCCGCTCGCCGGCGGCTGCGAGGGCGATGAGGAGTGTATGGGCGGCGAGACGCGCGTGCTCAGCGCTGCGCGGCGGCGGCTGCGGCGCCGGCGGCTGCGCGCCCGCGGCCCACGCAACCACCGCGAGCGCGGCCGCGAGCGCAAGATGAGGCCCTCGGGGCGCGCCCGAATTCACGTACGTCTTACCGGATGCCGCGGCGCTCCAGCATGCTCGGCTGATAGTCGTTGGGTGAGCGCTTGACGTTGAAGTCGTAGGAGTGGGGCTCCTCGCTCTGCAGGGCGAGCGCGAGATAGCGCCCGTTCGAGAGGTCCATGATCAGCTCCAGTGACGTCCACAGTGCGGGCAGGTTGTAGTAGTTCATCGCGTGCCCTTCCTGCACGCGGTAGAGCTGCCCGCGCACGTCGTAGCAGTCGACCGCCAGGATCTGCCACGAGTCCTCATCGACGTACAGCGTCCGCCGGCTGTAGATATGGCTCTGGCCAGGCTTGAGCGTGGCATCCACGACCCACACCCGGTGCAGCTCATAGCGCGCGTAATCCTGGTTGATGTGATTCTTGTGGAGCAGGTCGCTGTACTTGAGTTTCCCATCCTGCAAGCGGTAGGCATCATAGGGGACGTACATCTCCTGCTTGCCGACCAGCTTCCAGTTGTAGCGCTGCGGGCTGCCGTTGTAGACGTCGAACTGGTCGTCGGTGCGCAGATTGTCGGCATTGGTGCCCGGGTTGTCGAAGGCAACCTGCGGCGCGCGCAGCACGCGGCGCTGGCCGGCGTTGTAGATCCAGGCGCGGCGGCTATCCTTCGCCTGGTTGAGCGTCTCCTGCACCAGCAGCACCTCGCCGGCGAGCCGCGCCGGTGCCGTGGTTTCCTGCGTGAAGTACACGAAGATGTTGTTCATGGCCGCTTCGGTCATGCCCGGCTCGTAATACGGGAAGTAGAACTCCTCCTTGAACTTCACCATCGTGTAGCCGCCGCTGGCGGTCATCGGCGCCTGCCCGATCGTCAGCGCCGCCGCCAGGCCGCGATAGCGCGTGAGGTGGTTCCAGTACACCTCGAGCCCGGATTGCGGGATGGGGAACGGCGTGCCGGCGATCGCGCCGGTGAAGCCGTTGCCGTCGGGCACGAGCCTGGCCGTCGTGGCATTGCGCTTGGTGGCCTCGTACACGCTCTCGGGCGCGGCACCGCTGCGATGCGTCGGGTAGACGATCATCTTGTAGTCGGGGTAGGTCTTGAACAGCGCCTTGTGTCCCTCGGTGAGCTTCGCGGCGTACTGGCTCAAGTTCGCGCTGGTGATGGTGAACAGCGGCTTGTCGCTCGCGTAGGGATCGGGAAAGTGATCGGGAGAGTGATAGTTGGGAAATCCCGCGTCGGCGGCCGACTTGAGGCCGCCCGTCCACGCGGGAATCGAGCCGTCGGCGTTAGCGGCCTTCTCGCCCCCGAGCGGCGTGAGATCCTGCCCGAGCCGCGCCGCTTCCTGCGGGCTCACCGCCCCCCAGGCAGCCGGTACGAACACCATCGCCGCCGCCAAACGCACTACCATTTTCATTGCCGCCCCCTCCATCGCTCACACATGCCCGTCAGGACTGCGCGGCTCTCAGAATGAATACTTGATGCTGGCGGCGATGAAATCGCGGTCGCCCAGCGGGTTCCACTGGCCGGCGCCGGCGTAGTGGGTGTACGAGAGGTCCAGCTGCCACACGTTGCGCACGCTCGCTGTGACTCCCACGGTGCTCGCATAGCGGCCGGAGACGAAGGCACCGCCGGGACCGGGCGAGTTGCCGCTCAGGTCCTGGCTCCAGGTGAAGTGTGGCGTGAAGGCCCAGGCGCCGATCACGTTGTCGTACTCGAGGTTGCCGGCAAGGACGTAGCCCCAGGCGAAGGCGGTGGCGAACTCGGAGCCGGGCTCGAAGCATTGGCCGAGCGGATTGGCGTAGCCGGCGTTGACGCACTGGCCGTTCACCGCCGGAAACTGCGAGAAACCGCCGAGGTTCGGATTGCCGCTCAGGTTGGTGCCCGCCGAGCTGGCGTATCGGAGGCCGAAGCCCTGCGGCCCGCCGGTGTACTTGTTCTCGAGGCCCGGTACGTAGTCAGCCCCGACCTCGAGTCTCAAATCGGCCTGGGAGGCCTTGAGCATCTGCACGTTGGACCAATGCTGCCAGGCGCTGACATTAAAGTGCCAGGTGTTCTTCAGCTCGTAGCCCTGCACCGTCTGTCCCAGGCCGTACAAGCCGAACTGGTTGCATCCCGTGACGGGAGTTGCAGAAGCCGGCACGCATTTCCCGGGACCCGTCACCGGATTACCGAGCAGCTGATTGAGGCCCGTCTCGAGGGGGCTGATCGAGGCAAAGATCAGCTCGGGGACGTCCAGCTGCAACGGCACGTTGTGGCGGAAGGCAACTTCGCCCGTAAGCGCCGTGCCGGTCGCGTGGATCTCGGAGTTGAAAGACAACCCGAGCATCTTGATGTCCCGCGGGAACTGCTCGACGACGCCTTCCGTGTGCGAGTATTCGTTGAGCGCGAGGCTGTTCGCCTGGTTGGTGACATTGCCGCCCGCGAGCAGGGTGTTGGCGCCGATGGTCGCGTACTGCGTGGCCGTGGCGGCGCTCAGGTTGCCGCCCGCCGACGCGGCGGCCTGCTGGCCGACCGCGGAACCGGTAGCGATGGCCGCCGGCTCCGGCACTCCCGCGGCGATCGCCTGCGCTGCTACGCCGGCGGCCTCCGCCGCGCCGAGCGCGTTGCCGAAGCCCGCCTG
>DASPOP010000199.1:0-8174 GCA_035625955.1 Steroidobacteraceae bacterium
CCGCAGCGCAGCCGGCACAGCCGCCGGCGAGCTGCGCGAGCGCGCGGCGCCTGAGCGCGGCAAGCCACGGCGTAGTGAGCGCCGGCGGCAGGGAGCCGAGCGCATCGATCACCCGCAGCCGAAACTTGAGCGAGGCGAGCCGCCAGGCGCTATAGAGCGCGCACACGGCGACCGCCACACCCACCAGCACGCTCTGCAGCACGAGGCTCATGTGCTCATCCGCCGCCGAGCGCCAGTGTCAGACGATACGTGACGAGCGCCCCGAGGTACGCGAGCGCGAAAAGGTACGCCGCCATCGCGAGCGGATAAGTCCAGGAGTTGGTCTCGCGCTTCACCACGGCGAGCGTCGAGAGGCATTGCGGCGCAAAGATGTACCAGGCGAGGAGCGACAGGCCGGTAGCGAGGCTCCAGGTGTGGCTGATGATCGGCGTGAGCGCCCCGGCGACATCGCTCGCTCCCGACATCGCGTAGACGGTGCCGAGCGCGCTCACCGCGACCTCGCGCGCGGCGAGCCCCGGCACGAGTGCGATCGAGATCTGCCAGTTGAAGCCGATCGGCGCGAACAGGTGCCCGAGCCCGCGGCCGAGGAGCCCGGCGAGGCTGTACTGGATGGCGGGGCCTGCGGCCCCGGGCGGCGGCGCCGGAAAGCTCGCGAGGAACCACAGCACCACCATGAGCGTGAGGATGATGGTGCCGACGCGCGTGAGGAAGATCCTGGTGCGCTCCCACAGCCCCAGTACCAGATTCGAGGGATGCGGCCAGCGGTACTCGGGCAGCTCGAGCAGCAACGGCCGGTACTCGCCGTGCATCATGGTGCGCTTGAGCACGAAGGCGACCGCGAGCGCGCTCACGACGCCGGCGAGATAGAGGGCGAACAGCACCAGTCCGCGCAGATTCACCGGACCCAGATCGCGCTGCGGGATGAAGGCGCCGATCAGCAGCGCATACACCGGCAGCCGCGCCGAGCAGGTCATGAGTGGGGCGATCATGATGGTCGCGATCCGGTCGCGCGAGGAGGGGATGGTGCGCGTCGCCATGATTCCCGGGATGGCGCACGCGAAGCTCGAGAGCAGCGGGATGAAGGCGCGCCCCGAGAGCCCCACCCGCCACATCAGCCGGTCGAGCATGAACGCCGCGCGCGGCAGATAGCCCGAATCCTCGAGGGCGAGGATGAAGAGGAACAGGATCAGGATCTGCGGCAGGAATACCAGCACGCTGCCGGTTCCGGCGATGACGCCATCGAGCAGCAGTCCGCGCAGCGGTCCCGCGGGCAGCACTCCGGCGAGCCAGGCGGACAGGCCCTGGACTCCCGTGTTGATCAGGTTTTGCGGTTCCCTGGCCCAGCTGAACACCGCCTGGAACATGAGGAACAGCACGGTCGCGAGCAGCAGCGGGCCGGCGACGGGATTCAGCACCACGGCATCGAGACGCGCGAGCATCGCCGCGCGCGGCGGCACGCGATAGCCGATCTCGCTCAGCACGCGGCGCACCTCGCGCTGCGTGGCCTCGATATCCGCGGCGGTGGCCGGGGGCGGCGCCTCGCGCGCACGGTTGCGTACCGCATCCGCGAATCCATAGGTGTCGATCGCTTCGACCAGCTCGCGCTCGCCGCCGGCGCGGATGGCGACTGTGGGCACGACCGGCACACCGAGCGCGCGCTCAAGCGCGGCGCGATCGAAGCGGTAGCCGCGCTGCTCGGCCACGTCACTCATGTTGAGCGCCACGATCATCGGCACGCCGAGGCGCTTGAGGTCGAGCACCAGACGCAGGTTCAGACGCAGGTTGGTGGCGTCGACGACGCAGACCAGCAGGTCGGGCGCGGGCTCGGCCGCATGGCGGCCCAGAATCACATCACGCGCAATCGCCTCATCGAGCGTCGCGGGCTCGAGACTGTAGGCGCCCGGCAGGTCCACCACCCGATAGATGCGGCCGGTGCGCGGGCCCACGAGCCGTCCTTCCTTGCGCTCGACGGTGACGCCGGGATAGTTGGCGACTTTCTGGCGGCTGCCGGTCAGGCGGTTGAACAGTGCGGTCTTGCCGCAGTTCGGCACGCCGATCAGGGAGAGGCTGAGCTGCGGCGCGGGGAGAGCCGCGGCCGCCGGGGCGCTCATGGCGCTCGGGCTGCGCCCGGAGTAGAGCCTCGGTGCAACTCTATCCAAATGCTTTCGGCTTCCCGACGGCGCAGGGCGAGCGTGGTATGGCCGACACGCACCACGAACGGATCACGCCCCGGACGTGCCTCGGCGAGGATCTCGACGTGCTCCCCGCTCACGAAGCCGAATTCCAGGAGCCGCCGCTCTAGGGGGGAGAGGGCGGACGCAGCCGAGCCCACGCTGACCACCCGCCCGGCAGCCCCGGGAGGGAGCGCGGCAAGACTCACGAAGCCGGGATCGAGAGCGAGTCCGGCGGGAGCAGCTACGGCGTCCATGATGCGATTATGGATGAGAACAGTTCGCATTTGCAATCGCGTTATGGTGACCCCAGTCGCATAATTAAATCAATGAGTTACACCACCAGAACGCCCCTAGGACGACGCTCACGGTATACCCGGCACCTCTCGCGAGCGATGCGTATAGATGCCTATGTCGCGAGCTTCACGCTCCGACAGCGGCGCGGCGTCGATCGTCGCGCGCCAGCAGCGGCCTCAGGTACGCGCCGGTGTAGGAGCGCTCGTTCGCCGCGATCGTCTCGGGAGTGCCGGTCGCGATTATCTCGCCGCCGCCTTCGCCGCCCTCGGGACCTAAGTCGATCACCCAGTCGGCGGTCTTGATGACATCGAGGTTGTGCTCGATCACGACGATCGTGTTGCCCTCATCACGCAGCCGGTGCAGCACATGCAGCAGCTGCTCGACGTCGTGGAAGTGCAGGCCCGTGGTCGGCTCATCGAGGATGTAGAGAGTGCGCCCGGTGGCGCGCTTGGCGAGCTCGCGCGAGAGCTTGACCCGTTGCGCCTCGCCGCCCGAGAGAGTCGTGGCGTTCTGCCCGAGCCTGACGTAGGAGAGTCCCACGTCGGCGAGCGTCTGCAGCTTGCCCGCGGCGGCGGGGACATTCTGGAAGAAGCGCAGCGCCTCCTCGACCGTGAGCTCGAGCACCTCGTGAATGTTCTTGCCGCGGTAGCGGATCTCGAGCGTCTCGCGGTTGTAGCGCTGTCCCTTGCAGACATCGCACGGCACGTACACGTCGGGCAGAAAGTGCATCTCGACGCGGATGACGCCGTCGCCCTGGCAGGCTTCGCAGCGCCCGCCTTTGACATTGAAGCTGAAGCGTCCGGCGTCGTA
Source organism: Steroidobacteraceae bacterium (assembly GCA_035625955.1). Lineage (GTDB taxonomy): Bacteria > Pseudomonadota > Gammaproteobacteria > Steroidobacterales > Steroidobacteraceae > 13-2-20CM-66-19. The sequence continues at coordinate 3,279 of DASPOP010000199.1, forward strand.
GCCGCGCGCGCGCGCTTCGGGCACAGCCGCGAACAACTCGCGCAGCGGCGCGAACAGCCCCGTGTAGGTCGCCGGGTTCGAGCGCGGCGTGCGCCCGATCGGGCTCTGATCGATGTCGATCACGCGATCGATGTGCTCGAGCCCCTCGACGCGCTCGCACGGCGCCGCCTCCAGGCGCGCGCCGTTCAGCCGCGCCGCGGTGTGACCGAACAGCGTGTCGACGATGAGCGTCGACTTGCCGGAGCCCGAGACGCCCGTGACGCAGGTGAGGAGTCCGAGCGGGATCTCCGCCGTGACGTTGCGGAGATTGTTGCCGTGCGCACCCACGATGCGGATCTCTTTGCCGGGCGCGGGGCGGATGCGCAAGGAAGGCACCTCGATACGGCGCCGGCCCGAGAGGTACTGGCCGGTGATCGAAGCAGGCGCCGCCTCGATCTCGTGCGGCGAGCCTTGCGCGACCAGATGGCCGCCATGGGCGCCGGCACCGGGACCCAGGTCGACGACATGGTCGGCCTCGCGGATCGCTTCCTCGTCGTGCTCGACGACGATCACGGTGTTGCCGAGGTCGCGCAGCTGCTTGAGCGTCGCCAGCAGCCGGCGGTTGTCGCGCTGGTGCAGCCCTATCGAGGGCTCGTCCAGGATGTACATGACGCCGGTAAGCCCCGAGCCGACCTGGCTCGCCAGGCGGATGCGCTGCGACTCCCCGCCCGAGAGCGTCTCGGCGCTGCGATCGAGCGTCAGGTACTCGAGTCCGACGTCGGCGAGGAACGCGAGACGTTCCACCATGCCCTTGACGATCCTGGCCGCCACCTCGCCGCGCCAGCCGCTGAGATTGAGGCCCCGGAGGAACTCGAGCGCTCGCCCGACCGTGAGGTGGGCCACCTCCGGGAGGCTGCGGTCCGCGACGAACACGAAACGCGCAGCGCGGTTCAGGCGCGCGCCCTGGCAGTCGGGGCAGGGGCGCAGGCTGAGATACCGCGCCAGCTCCTCACGCACCATTGGCGAGGAAGTCTCGCGGTAGCGGCGCGTGAGGTTCGGCAGAATCCCCTCGAAGGGGTGGCGGCGGCGCGCGCGCCGCGCGGATTCCCCGCGGTCGCCGAGCTCGATGGTCTCCGTGCCGCTGCCGTAGAGAAGCACATGGCGCACCTGCTCCGGCAGCTCCGTCCACGGCATCTCGATATCGAAGCCGTAGTGCCGGGCCAGCGCCTGAATCAGGTGGAAGTAGTGCTCGTTGCGCCGGTCCCAGCCGCGCACCGCGCCGCCGGCGAGCGACAGGTGCGGATGCAGTACCACGCGCTGTGGATCGAAGAATTCCTCGACGCCGAGCCCGTCGCAGCCCGGGCAGGCGCCGGAAGGGTTGTTGAAGGAGAACAGCTTCGGCTCGAGCGGCGGCACGCTGTAGCCGCACAGCGCACAGGCATGGCGGCTCGAGAAGATGAGCGGCTCGCGCTCTTCGCTCTCGAGGAAGATGAGCTGGGCCAGGCCGCCCGCGAGCCTGAGCGCCGTCTCGAACGATTCCGCCAGGCGCTGCGCGGCGTCGGGCCGCACGCGCATGCGGTCGACCACCGCCTCGATGTCGTGCTTCTTCCTGGCGTCGAGCGCCGGCAGCGCGTCGAGCTCGTAGATCCGCCCGTCGATACGCACGCGCACGAACCCCTGGCTCGCAAGGTCCTCGAGGAGCTCGAGGTGCTCGCCCTTGCGCTGCGCGACCACCGGCGCGAGCAGCGCGACCGCCGTGCCCTCGGGAAGCTTCAGCACCTGGTCGACCATCTGGCTCACGGTCTGCGCGGCGAGGTCGGTGCCGTGATCGGGGCAGCGCGGCGTGCCGGCGCGCGCGTACAGGAGGCGCAGGTAATCGTAGATTTCCGTGACCGTGCCGACGGTCGAGCGCGGGTTGTGCGAGCTCGCCTTCTGCTCGATGGCGATCGCCGGCGACAGGCCCTCGATGCTGTCGACATCGGGCTTGTCCATGGTGGCGAGGAACTGCCGCGCGTAGGCCGACAGCGACTCGACGTAGCGCCGCTGGCCTTCGGCATACAGGGTGTCGAAGGTGAGCGACGACTTGCCCGAGCCGGACAAGCCCGTGACCACGATCAGACGCTCGCGCGGCAGGTCGAGGTTGAGGTTCTTCAGGTTGTGAGTGCGCGCCCCGCGCACGCGAATTTGCTGCATCGAACCAGAAATTCTACGCGCTGGCGCCACCGAGACCAAAGCCTGCAGGTGCCGCGCGGCAAAACCAGGGGTACAGGCTCGATTTGGGGGCCGCTCCGCGTACCTCAAGGGGTTCGCGCGGCCTGCGCTGCTCCTCTAGAATGCGCCGACCATCGGCGGGCGCTGCCAGCGACCGCGCCCCTGCAAAGCTTCAATTCCCGAGGTCCTCACCATGGCGCGTGGAGTCAACAAAGTCATCATCATCGGCAACCTGGGCGCGGATCCCGAGACCCGGGCCATGCCATCGGGCACCACGGTCGCGAACCTGCGTGTGGCGACCAGCGAGAGCTGGCGCGACAAGCAGACCGGGGAGCAGCAGGAGCGCACCGAGTGGCATCGCGTTGCGCTCTTCGGACGGCTGGCGGAAGTGGCCGGCGAGTACCTGCGCAAGGGCTCGCAGGTCTACATCGAAGGGAGCCTGCGCACGCGCAAGTGGCAGGACAAGCAGGGCAACGAGCGCTACTCGACCGAGATCGTCGGCAACGATATGCAGATGCTCGGCGGTCGCGGTGGTGCCGGGGGCGGGGCCTCTGGCGGCGGTCCGGCTCCGTCGGGCGGCGGCCGCGAGCAGTTCGGCGAAGACACCGGCGGCGGTGGCGGGAGCGGCGCAGGTGCCGGGCCGGGCCGCGGCGGTGGTGGCGGCGGCTCGGGCGAGGAATTCGACGACGATATTCCGTTCTGAGTCGAGTCCGGCGCCGCGCGCAGTGCGCGGAGCTAGAGATGCGCCTTGAGGAAGCTCTCGAGCGCCTCGAGGAGCAGCGTGCGGGTATCTGAACGCGACAGCCAGGCCACCTCTTCCGGGAGTTCCACGACCGCGACCGACTTTCCCGCTTTCGTGAGCGCCTTCACCATAGGGATCGACTGATCTTCCGCCGTGACGCCGAGGCTGTAGGCGATCAGTACCGGGATCGTGATCGTGGCGACGGAGTTGATCGGCGATTTGGTACCGAGCCTCGGATCGGTCTCCGAACCGACGCGCTCCTTGAACTTCGACGCGGCGGCGGACCTGGTGCGCCCGAAATAGTAGACCTGACCGCGTCGGGTCGCGAACAGCGGTACCGGTTGGGGCACCTGGGAGCGCATCAGCGCACGCAGATCCGAGATCCCGTTGATGCTCACCGCGCAAGCGTAGAGAGACGGTGTGAAGGCTGCGCCCGCGAGCGCTACGTACCCACCGTACGACATTCCCACGATGCAGACGCGGCGGGGATCGGCGACTCCCTGATCGATCATGGCGCGCACACCGTCGGTGACATCGTCCTGCATCACGCCGCCCCACTCGCGGTATCCGGCCTTCTCGAAGGCTTCACCGAATCCAGTAGAGCCGCGGAACTGTGGCTGCAATACGGCGTAACCTCGGGTGGCCAGGAACTGCACCAGCCAGCTGAATCTGGGGTAATCGCGCCAGTTCGGTCCGTCGTGCGGCAAGACGACGAGCGGATGGGGTCCCGTGCCCTGGCCCGGAGGCAAGGTCAGGTAGGCGGGGATCTTTGTTCCGTCGCGGGACTGATAGGTGATGTCGCGGGACTCACCCAGCGCCGCGCGCAGCAGCCGGGGATATGCGGCGGCGACGACGTCCGCATGCCGCGTTTCGAAGTCGATCAGATAGTAGACGGGCGGCGCGGAGGGTGACTCCACAGCCGCAAGAGTTCGTGAGCCGTCAACCGACCAGCCATAAACCAACACCTGTTTGCTTGGGAAGGAGCGCGATACCACGTCGTAGCGCTGCTGCGCTTGCGGGTCGAGCCACCGAATCGTCGAATCGGAGCCGCCGATGTACACGCCGACGATCGCTCCGGTGTGCGGATCGGTGTAGCCACCGGTCAGGTCCTCGTCCGGATCCTCCGCTAAGAGCCGGATGGGCGATCCGTCGAGCGGCACCGCCCACGCCGCCTTGTGCGGCCGGCCGTCCGAAGCCAGCAAGACGAGCGCGGTACCGTCCGGCAGCACTCCCGCCAGCCTCGGCGGGTCGCTGTCGTCCCTGCGCACAATCTCCCGGAGGTCGTTGCCCGACAATGCGTACACGCGGTACGCGCCCTTCAGGGAATCCCAGTCCTCGCGTGCGAGCGGTGCGCCGCCACGATCAAGGACCCACCGGACGGTAGCTGCACTGCCAGCCTTCAGGAGGTGGGAGTCACCAGTGCTCGTGTCGACCTCGAGAAGGCAGCTCTGGCCGCCGCTGCATGCCACGCTGCTTCCCATGATGACCTTGTGCGGCTTGTCGGTTTGAGCCTGCACCAGATACGCCGACGAAGCGGCCTCAGCCCCTCGCCTCCAGCGATTGGCGGCCGGCAACATGCGGCCGTCGCCCCCGCGCGGGTCGTAAGCGAGGGTAATGAAAAACTCCCTCAGGGTGTCGGGGTCGCCCCCTGACTCGGTGGATGTTCGGTAGGTGATCAGCAGCGTGTCGTCATCGCTCCAGGTCAGGCGCCACGGGGTGAGGTCCTCGGTTCGGACGATCGCGCGCAGGAGCGTCCGGGCGTCGACGTCGAATATTCCCACGCGAGGCTTGGGCTGGGAGTTATCGATCCACGCCAGGCGTTGGCCATTGGGGCTCAACGTTACTTCGGTGTAGTCCGGCAGGCCTCCGAACGCCGCGGCAGGGGGCGGAGCGCCCGGCGCGATTTCTCCCGCCGCCTCTGAAGGCTGACCGACTCCGAACGTGGCAGCCAGAAGCAGCAGCGC